>JASHRK010000407.1 GCA_030037405.1 Acidimicrobiales bacterium
ACGATCCGTGGCTACCTCTCGGCGGAGGTCTCGAACCCGGCGAGCAAGGTCGAGATCACATCCATCTCGGCGGGGTCTGTCGGCTGCCCCGCTGCCTCACCGGGCTGAGGGTCCGGCGGGCGACCGCGCCGGAGGTGCCGGAGGTGCCGGAGGTGCCGGAGGTGCCGGCCGGCTGAGCCGGAGGCACGCGCCGGCCCGGGGGCAGCGAGATCCGATGACCGCAAAGGAGTCGGACCAGCTGATCGAGCCGGGCAAACTGAGGACATGGACGTAGGCAGCCGCGGTGCGGAAAGAAGGCCGCAGGAGTACCTCGAGGGACGCGGGCATGTCGTAGTTGTGATCGACTGCGCCGATCTCGAGCGTTCGGCTGCCTTCTGGACCGCCATGCTCGGGTATGTCCGCGACGGTGAACCGGCAAGTCCCTATCAGAGCCTCGTCCCCGCCGACGGCGTCGGAGTCGAGCTGCTCCTGCAACGCGTGCCCGACGGCAAGGAGACGAAGAACCGTTTGCACCTCGACCTGCGGACGCGGGACCTCGTGGGAGAGGTCGCGAGGGCCCGCTCCCTCGGCGCCCGGCCGGTCGACGAGCAGCCGATAGTCGAGGGTGGCTGGACGTGGCACGTCCTCGCGGACCCGGACGGCAACGAGTTCTGCGTCATCGAGCCGGCGCCTTCGTACTGGGATCGACCATGGCAGCACCCTCGGGTACGGCGGCTCGCTCCCAGCGACTGGGAACTGCTGCGCCGGCTGCGGCTGGAGGCGCTCCAGGAGTCACCCGCAGCCTTCGGATCGACCTTCGAGCGAGAGGTCGCCTTCGACGAGGCGCTCTGGCGCTCCCGCCTCGAGACGAGTGCCTATTTCGTAGCCGAGACGGCAACCGAGGCGATCGGGATGGCATGCGCCGTCCGCCTCGTCGATCCCGACAGCGACAGCCCGCCGACGATGGAGCTCGTGTCGATGTGGGTAGCGCCGCAACACCGGCGCTTCGGCGCCGGAGCGCGGCTCGTGGCGGCGGTGCTCGACCACGCCCGGGCGGAGGGCGAGCCTCTGGTCGGCCTTTGGGTGGCCGGTGGCAACGAGGCGGCGGAGTCTTTCTACCGGGCGGCCGGCTTCGAGCGAAGAGGCGAGGAGGAGAACCTGCCGGGCGTGCCGGACCGGTGCGGAGTGCGCATGACGATCGCGCTCTGAGGGTGTCCTGCCTGCTGTTAGGGCACTGTTAGGTGGCAAGTCGTACGGTTTGGCCGTACGGGTGACCGGAGGCCCGGCTGGTCGATCCGGGCGAGAAGGCCAAGGTATCACCGAAGAGGCGCTCATCTCTTCCCGGCCGTGGCAGTGAGGAAGGTTGCCGAAGTGAAACGAGGGGTCGTCGTTGTCACCCTCCTCGTGGTGGGCCTCGTCTCCGCCTCATGTGCCGCCAGGTCGGCCTCGCCCGAGGTGGCGAGCCTCGGCGCCAGCACGACGACAACAATTGCCGCCGCCGCCGGCTCGTCGAATATCCTGCCCAACCCGCAACAGTTGAACGCGGACGAGATCGCCTACGCGGCCTGCATGCGCTCGCACGGCCTGCCGAGCTTCCCGGACCCGACCACGTCCAACAACCCGCATCAGGCGGTTGGCGGCTTCGACATCAGCACGGCGACGAAGGACTCACCCCAGTACGCCTCCGCCAACGGCGCCTGCAAGCACCTGCTGCCCTTCGACGGCGGCTTCCCCTCGGGCAGTCAGCTCACGGCTGTCACGAACGAGCTGCTCAAGTACTCCGAGTGCATGCGCGCCCATGGGGTGCCGAACTTCCCGGACCCGACCGTCACCTCGCATTCGATCGGCTTCGAGATTCGAGGAGGAACGAGCTCCCCGCAGTTCGGGGCCGCGCAGCGCGCCTGTCAGAACCTGCCAGGCGCGCCGTAACGAGCAGCTCGCCGCCTGAGCCAGCGGCTTGGACGGGGAGCAAAGTTGCCCGGGCGCGAGTTCCCACGGTTGGCGGAAGCCTCGATTGCGACTCCTGTTGCTGTATGTGCACTATCTGTTGCACTTTGGCGCGGTCTGTCTTATAACGATGCTTGACAGCTGTGGCCACGTAGAGACGCTGACATCGGCGATGTCTGGGCCGGAAAGGTGGGGGTAAGTCCTCGGTGGCCGTGTCTTACGCCAGGGCCCGTAACCGAACCGACGTCGAAACAGATCGCAGATTCACGAAAGGGAGACTCATGGACACCCACGACCACGCCGAGATCGACCACGAGCTTGAGCTCGAGCGCGGGCGCCATGCCGAGATCGACCACGAACAGCTCGACGAGCTGCGTAGAGGCCACGGGCCGATCGGAGAGCACGTCATCGACGAGTTCGTCGCTGGCAGGCTGACGCGCCGCGACTTCCTCCGCCGGGCAAGCGCCGTCGGCATCGGGCTCCCGATCGCAGGCGCCATCGCCAGCGCCTGCAGCTCCCCGACTGCCACGGGGCGGGGAGCGACCAAGCCTGCGCGGACAACGGTCTCGCCCGCTGCCAAGGCAGGGGCGACTATCCGGGCCGGGATGGTCGTTCCCGCCGGTGAGATCAACCCGCTCACGACCGACGACCAAGGCGGGGACGAGACCTACGAACAGGTGGGCGAGTTTCTCGTCTTCACCGACAGGTACCTCAACTACAAGCCCTGGCTGGCGACGAGCTGGAAGCCGAATGCCGACGGGACGGTCTGGAGCTTCAAGATCCGCCAGGGGGTGAAGTTCAACGACGGGAAGCCGATGGGCGTCGACGACGTCGTCTACAGCTTCAAGCAGCAGTGCGACCCGAAGAACGGAGGAAACGCCCTCTCGGTCTTCGGCGGTCTTCTCGATCCGGCAGGCGTCGTGAAGGTCGACGACGAGACGGTGGCCTTCCACCTCGAGGCGGCGGACGGGAGCTTTATCGACGCCGTCTCGGAGGACAACTACAACATGATCATCGTCCCGGACGGCTACGACTTCTCCGACTACCAGAAGCAGTTCGTCGGTACGGGCCATTTCATGCTGAAGAGCTTCAACCCGACCGTCGGCGCCACCTTCGTGCGCAACCCGTACTACTGGGGGACGAAGGCCCTGCCATCCGAGCTGCAGGTGACCTACTACGCCACGGAGGCCGCCCAGACGTCCGCACTCGAAGCGGGCGACATCGACTGCAACGACGGCTTCTCGGTATCGGGGAGCCCGCAGCTCCTCGACGGGAGCTACAACATCATCGCGACGAGACAGAGCGAGCACCGCGAGCTCTCCATGAGATGCGATCTGCATCCCTTCACGAGCAAGTACGTGCGCCAGGCGATCGCCTACACCCTGGATCGCCCACAGATCGTGAAGGCCCTTTTCAAGGGGTACGCCCAGATCGGGAACGACAGCCCCTTCGCCCCCGTGTTCAAGTCGACGGTCCTTCCCCCAGCCGTCCCCCAGCGCAAGCAGGACTTGAAGAAGGCGAAGGACCTCCTCGCCAAGGGCGGGGTGCCGCGGGGCTTCAAGACGCCGTTCTACACAGAGATCAACGAGGAGATGCCCGACTACGCCCAGATCATCAAGTCCTCGGCTGCCAAGATCGGGGTCGACATCTCCCTCACGATCGAGACGACGACGAAGTACTACGGCGATTCTGTAATCGGCAAGTCGGACTGGCTGGACGGCGAGATGAGCCTCGTCGACTACGCGACGAGGGCCGTCCCGAACCTCTACCTCGAGGCACCCCTGCAGACGATCGACGCCAAGACCGGCCAAGGAGCCTGGAACGCCGCCCGGTTCAACAACTCCACCTACGACAAGCTCTCGAAACAGTTCGTCGCCGCCGTCGACCTCTCGACCCAGCGCAAGCTCGCCAAGGAGATCGAGCTTCTCCTCTTGGACGAGACCCCGATCATCTACGGCTACTTCTACAACTATCTCGTCGCCACCCAGAAGAGCTGCCACGGCGTCATGCCGGGCTCAGGGACATCCATCTACTACTGGAACTGCTACCTCAGCTGAGCGACAAGGCGCGCATGGGCGAGAGTCCAGCTATCCTCTAGACACCGGGCATCTGAGAGGAGCCTTTGCTTCGATGCTGCCTACCTCAGCCATTGTGGCCGTCGGTATCCCGCCCTCTTGGCGCTCGACCTCACCGCGGCTCGCCCTGGCGATCTGCGTGATGGTGCCCGTGATCCTGTTCGTCGTGCCGATCCTCCTCCAGCTCGTCAGCCGTGGCTCGGGCGGCTGGTGGAGGTGGTGGCGCAGGCGTCCCAACGGGCCGGTCGAACCACCGTCTCCTCTCGGCAGCGAGGACATCACGCCCTATACGCCCTACCGCTCGCACCGGCGCCGCCCAAGGCCGGGCGGTGCGGGACACCCACGGCCAGCGCCGACAGGCTCGGGCGCTGCCGGGGGCAATGGCGGCGCTCCCGGCTCTGACTGACCCCGCGCCGTCGCCCGCGCTCGTAGCCTGCGCCAGTTCTGTGGCTCTGGCAGCTCCAGGCGTGCCACCAGACCTCCGCGGATCGCTACCGACGGGTGAGCACGGGTCCGACCCGGACAGAGCCGAAGAAGATCGCGAGGTCTGAGGCGGAGCTGGCGATCGGCCGGAATGGACGACCCTTCTCTCGCTGCGCCATGCGCGACATGTCGCTGCAACCCTGCGTCGTGCACGGGCAAATTCCCGCGCAATGAGTTAAGGATATGCCGGTTTGGAAGA
>JASHRK010000034.1 GCA_030037405.1 Acidimicrobiales bacterium
ACGGGGCCGCACGGCGTCTGGCCGAGGATCTCGTGCATGAGCCCGAGCTTCACCTGCCCGAAGCCGCCTCCGCCGAGCTTCGGCGGCAGGTGGGCCGCCCAGAGACCCTGCGCCTTCACGTCCTCCTTGAGGGGGGTGAGGAGGCGGGACAGCTGCTCGGGGGGCAGCTCTCCCGTGAGCGGCTCGAGGGGGACAAGCTCGTCGCGGACGAACCGCCGCATCCACTCGAGCTTCTCCTCGAACTCGGGCTCGGTCGAGAAGTCCCAGGCCATGCGCGTTCCTCCCGTGTCGCCGCGAGAGTACCCCCTTCGCGTAAATGCGAGATGAGTAGGGGCTGGGGGCACCGGCGTATTGCAGCGCCAGCATCCGGTCGCGGTTCGAACACGGTGAGCGAGTCACAGACCTCGCCAGTCCCGGGCCAAATGAGGTGGTAGCGGCTGCCCTCGAGCTCGGCGACGAGCACGCCGTCAAACTCGCCGAGGTAGCAGAGCGCTATTACGAGCGATTCTCTGACGAGCGCTACCTCCTCGCATCCACCTTGGCCACTGCTCAGATCACCCGGTCCCCAACCTGCACCTCCCATCATCACGACACACGCATAGGCCCGATACACCACTGAAAGCGGCATTTCATGACTGATCCGACGGTCCTCGCGGGAGACGACAGCGACGAGACCTTCGTCGACGCGTACCTCCGACGGCTCGTCGTGGAGGGTCAAGAGCCGAGCGACCTCTCCTATCTGCGCACCTTGCACAGCGCTGAACCTGCAAAGCATCCCGTTCGAAAACCTCGGCATCGACCTGGGGGAACCGATCAGTCTGGAACCGGCGGTGCTCGAGCTCCCGCAGGGCAGCGGCCAAGCGCGCTCCCACGCCTTGGAGACGAGCTCGAGAGGGCTCGACCGAGCCAGGCGCGCGGGGAGAGCTCAGCGGCGACCCCCGGTCCCGGGGCGGTCGGGCCACGACATCGGTGATACGGTCTCCCATGAGCGGGTGGAGAATCGCGGGGACGGGGGCCGCGGGAGGCGATCCAGCACGGGCTGCCCATACGTGACCGCCGACAGCGACGAGCGGTACTTCGAGGGGTTCACCACCGAGAGGATCAGGACCGCCGGAGCAACGATCCACTGCCGCGTAGGCGGAGCCGGGCCCGCGTTGCTCCTCCTGCACGGTTGCCCTCAGACCCACCTCATGTGGCACAAGGTCGTCGGGACCCTGTCCCGCTCCTTTACGGTCGTGGCCTCCGATCTACGAGGCTACGGCGAAAGCAGCAAACCACGAGGCGCCGCGGACCACTCGAACTACTCGTTCCGGGCCATGGCCGACGACCAAGTCGAGGTCATGGCTGCTCTCGGGTTCGAGCGGTTCTCCGCCGCCGGGCATGATCGGGGCGCCCGCGTGGCTCACCGCATGGCTCTCGATCATCCCGGCGTGCTCGAAAGGCTGGTGGTGCTCGACATCCTGCCGGCGACCGTCCTGTACGAGGAGGCGGACGCCGAGTTCGCCCGGACCTATTGGGAGTGGTTCTTCTTCGTGCAGGAGGCTGACTTCCCCGAGCGCCTGCTGGCCAGCGATCCCGAAGCCTTCCTGCGTCACGAGATCGGTGGTCTCGTCGATGACGGCACGGTCCCCCCCGAGACGTGGGAGGAGTACCTGCGTGTCCTCTCGAGCGCGGACGCCATGCACGGCATGTGCGAGGACTACCGCGCCGGCGCGAGCGTCGACCTCGAGCATGACCGCGCCGATTCGGGCCGTCTGGTGAGCTGCCCACTGCAGATCCTCTGGGGTGGGCGCAACCGGGTCTGGGAGCGCTTCGACATGATCGAGGTCTGGCGGCGCTTCGCCGCCGACGTCCGGGGCAGCGAGATAGACGCCGGCCACTACCTGGTCGAGGAGGCTCCCCGCGAGACGCTCGGCGAGATGCTCTCCTTCCTCGCAGGAGCGCGCTGAGCTCAGCGGTCGTCGCCGGGCACGCCGTAGCCGGGGGCCTCTGTCCGGGTCGAGGGCCCGCTGCACACAGGCGGCCGCCAGGTCCGTCAGCAGGCGCTCGGCCAGTAATCCGGAGGCGCCCTCGAAGGCCGTGCGACGCCAACCCGGGCCAGCTGCTCGATCACGGCCGACCCCGTGCCCCCTGACAGGTTCTCGGGG
The DNA here is from genome assembly GCA_030037405.1 of Acidimicrobiales bacterium. Taxonomy (GTDB): domain Bacteria; phylum Actinomycetota; class Acidimicrobiia; order Acidimicrobiales; family Bog-793; genus JOPF099. The sequence goes on from JASHRK010000034.1 coordinate 2,148, forward strand.
AGAGCGCCAAGCTCGGCCTCACGGCGGTCGAAGATCCCGAGAGCACCACGTTCCTGAGCGGGGAGGCGATCTGCGTCACCACGACGCAGGTCCTCATCAACGGCAGGTCTCGCTTCGGGCTCGTCGGCGCCGTCGTCCTTGCTGAACAGCGAGTCAAGCGCGTTGTTGAACTCCAGCCGGCGACTGAAGGGGATACTCACGACGTCGAAGCCGGACGACATGAGCTCGCCGGTCATCATGAGTCTTGCAGTCCGTTTGTTCCCGTCGAAGTAAAACTGGCGACGGGTCGCCGACGCGAAGTAGAGAAGCGCTCGGCGGCGCGGATCGGGTTCGTCTGCGCCGGCGAGGCGAAGCAACCGCTCCCGCCAGCCTTTATCTGAGCGACCCCCGGGTCAGTCAGCCAGTGCCGTTGTCCATCTCGGGCGCTTCCCTGCCGGCGCCGGGCTGGCAGTTCAAGAGTTGTGCCTTCAGGGGTGGCGCCCACCGGCTTGCCGTCGAGCAGATTCGAAGCTCGCCGGATGGCGACAGTGCTCACCGAAACGACGGCGTGCTCGTCGAGGTCGAGGTCGTCGAGGCGAATGAGCGCCTCCCGGAGCCGTTCGGCAACGTCGTCGACCACGGACCGCGCGGTCGCCTCCGGGAGACCGCACGCTTGGCCCTCCTCGACGAGCGCCTAGCGGTTTACCTTGAACAGGGAGACCTGCAGGCCGATGCCGCCGCCCATCTTGCCCTCCAGCTCGCCATCGGCCACGGTGCAGAGCGAGTCATGGAGCCGGGCGAGGCTGACTTTGCCATCATCGAGCGTTATCGACGCGTTCTCATCCTGGTAGTTAGTCGGGCCGTCTCGAGGCAGCTTGCCCTATTTGCGCCGGTGCCACACCGTCAGTTTCGCGACAGGCGACAGGATGCGCGTGGCGTCAGCCCGGTACGTTTCGGCGCGAGTTGCGGTCCCTCACGGGCCTTAACTCGCGGCGAAACGAAAAGGGCTGGCAGTTCGAGCCCCTACCTAGCGCGGCCGCTTCGCGCGTGAGCTCGTCGAGTATCTCCTGCCGGTGCTGGTCGTCGCGCCGCTTGTAGTCCAACAGATCGGTCAACAGGACCTTCCGCCGATTGCCGACACGGCGGTACGGGAGCTGCTTCTCGTCGAGGAGCTTGACAAGGTAAGGACGCGAGACGTT
>JASHRK010000408.1 GCA_030037405.1 Acidimicrobiales bacterium
CCGAGCTGATCGGGGAGCTTCTCCGCCGCCACCTCGAGCTGACCGGCTCGGAGGTGGCCCGGCGCCTCCTCACCTCCGAGCGCGAGTCGCTGCGTGACGTCGTGAAGGTCATGCCAACGGACTACAGGCGGGTGCTCGAAGCGAGCAGGCAGGCGGCCGTGACCGGGCAGCCGGCCGAGGAGGCGATCATGGCGGCTGCCCATGGGTGATCCTCGCGGCTTCATGCGCACCGGACGAGAGATGCCTGCGCGCCGCTCGGTCGAGCGGCGCATCCTCGACTGGCGGGAGGTCTACGAGCCTTTCGGAGAGACGAGGCTGCGTGCTCAGGCGGCACGCTGCATGGACTGCGGCATACCCTTCTGCCACGAGGGATGCCCCCTCGGCAACCTCGTCCCCGAGTGGAACGACCTTGCCATGGGAGGGCGATTCGAGGAGGCGGGAGAGCGCCTCCATGCGACGAACAACTTCCCCGAGTTCACAGGGAGGCTCTGTCCCGCTCCCTGTGAGGGCTCGTGCGTCCTCGGCATCAACTCCGATCCCGTCCTCATCAAGCAGATCGAGGTCGAGATCGCCGACCACGCTCGCTCCGCCGGTCTCGCCCCCACCCCTCCCCCCCGGCGCACCGGCAAGGCCGTCGCGGTGGTGGGCTCAGGCCCGGCGGGGCTGGCGGCGGCGCAGCAGCTCACCCGCACCGGGCACCGTGTCGTCGTCTTCGAGCGAGCGGAACGGATCGGCGGGCTCCTCCGCTACGGCATCCCGGAGTTCAAGATGGAAAAGGCGGTGCTCGACCAGCGCCTCGCCCAGATGGAGGCAGAGGGCACCGAATTCCGGGCGGGCGTCGCAGTCGGGAGTGGCGCCGCTGGCCGGGGAGACGGCGAGGTCCCGGGTGCTTCGGCACCGACGGCCGCCGTCCTTTCCGCAGCCGACCTCCTGGCCGACTTCGACGCCGTCGTCGTAGCGATCGGGTCGACACGGCCCCGTGACCTTCCCGTCCCAGGGCGGGAGCTCGACGGCGTCCACTTCGCCATGGAGTTCTTGAAGCCTGCGAACCTCACCGTGGAGGGAGCCTTCGACGAGTCGCCCTTGAGCGCCCGCGCCCGTGACGTTGTCATCATCGGCGGCGGGGACACGGGAGCGGACTGCCTCGGCACGGTGCACCGCCAGGGAGCCAGGTCGGTGCGCCAGCTCGAGATCATGCCGGCCCCGCCGGCGACCCGTGAGGAGAGCAACCCCTGGCCGACTTGGCCCGTCATCTTTCGGACTTCCTCGGCGCACGAGGAGGGGGGTGAGCGGCTCTTCTCCGTGACGGCGACCGAGCTCGTTGGCGACGAGGCCGGGCGGGTGCGGTCCCTCAAGGTCGTGGAGGTCGTGACGGAGGTCGCCGGCGGGCGGCCGAGCTTCGTACCCGTGGCCGGGACCGAGCGTGAGGTGGCGGCGGACCTCGTGCTCTTGGCGCTCGGTTTTGCCGGCCCGGAACGAGACGGGGTGGTGGCCGGCCTCGGGCTCGAGCTCGACGCGCGGGGGAACATCGCGCTCGACGGCAGCTTTGCCACGAACATCGAGGGCGTCTTCGCCTGTGGAGATTGCGCCAGGGGCCAGAGCCTTGTCGTCTGGGCTATCGCCGAGGGTCGCTCGGCAGCCGCCTCCGTGGACCGCTACCTGATGGGCCGCACTGAGCTCAAGGCGCCGATCCGTCCCGGCCAGCTGGCTCTCTCGTAGCGTTCACGCGCACTTCGTGGACATTCCACCGCGCCGGCGCGTACTCACGTCCACAATCCGCCCATCGCCAGGCCGAGCCCGTGTCTCGTGCACGGATCGCCCAGTCTCACCGATGCCCCGTCTCCTGGTGGTTCGCCATCCACGACGAGATCCATGACCTGATGGCGTTCGCCTCCATCGGCCTTGCCAGGTGGAACCCCTGGAGCTCGTCGCAGCCGAGCGACTTGCAGATCGTCATGACCTCGGCCGACTCGACGCCTTCAGCTATCACCGAGAGATGGAGGGTGTGGCCGAGGTCGACGACGGCACGCACGATCTCCTGCGTCACCTCGTCCTCGCCGAGCGGCATCACGAAGGACTTGTCTATCTTCACGGAGTCGACGGGGAGCCGTTGCAGGTAGGCAAGGGACGAGTACCCGGTACCGAAGTCGTCGAGAGCAAAACGCACGCCTCTCCCGGTGAGCTCCGTGAGCGTCCGCAGGGCTCCCTCCGGGTCGCGCATGACGGCGCTCTCGGTGATCTCGAGCTCCACCGAGCCCGCCGGGAGGCCGGAGCGCGCGATGGCGCTCATCACGGTGTCGAGAAGCAAGGGATCGTGGACAGTGCTCGCCGAAAGGTTGACCGCCACCGGCAGCGTCCAGCCCGACCTCTGCCAGGAGGCGCACTCCGCGAGAGCTCGTGCGAGGACCCAGTTCGTCAGCTCCAGGATGAGCCCGGTCTGCTCGGCAAGAGGTATGAAGACGTCGGGTGCCAGCAGCCCTCGTGTCGGGTGGGGCCAGCGGACGAGAGCCTCGACCCCCGAGACCTGCTCGTCGGTGGCGGCGACCTTCGGCTGGAAGTCGAGCCTCAGCTGTCCCTTGTCGATAGCCTCGGAGAGCTCGCTTGCAAGAGCGAGACGCGAGAGGCTCGAGCGTTCGAGATCGTCGGTGTAGCGCCTGACTCCCGCATGCTCGGTCTTTGCCTGGTACACGGCCGCCTCGGCCCGGTGCAAGAGCCGCGAGATCTCGGGGCCGCCTCCCTCGTGGTCGGAGCCGGAGGAGGCGACGCCGACGCTGCCGCGGAGCCGCAGGCTGACTCCTCCGACGTCGAGCGGCTCGCCGATGGCCGTGAGGATCCTCCGTGCCAGCGCTTCGTCTCCTTCGTCGCCTCCGACATTGCGGGCGAAGACTGCGAACTCGTCGCTCCCGAGACGGGCCACGAGCTCGACCGGTTCGCCGAGACGGCGGAGGCGGTTGGCGACCTCGACGAGCACGAAGTCACCTGTGGCGTGCCCGAGCGTGTCGTTGATCTCCTTGAAGCGGTCTACGTCGAGCACGAGCACGGTGCGGTCCTCGGCGCCGAGCGGCGGGGAGTCCGGTGCCACGCCGCCAGGGCTGGCGTCGTGCTCGGCGAGGAGCAGCCTGTTCGGCAGGCCGGTCAAGGGGTCGCGCAGGGCCTGCTCCCGCATGGCTCGTTCTGCCCGCGTCCGCTCGGCAGCGGCTGCGAGCACGTTGGCGACGGCGCGAACGAAGCTCAGGTCTTCGTCCGCCCACGAGCGCTTCTCACGGCTTCCCACGCCGACGACGCCGACCGGCATGTCCTCTCCGGGGATGGGGCACTCCACAATCGACACGGCGGCCGCTCTCGTCCAGAGCTCGGGCACGTCGAAGCGGTCCTCGTTGTCAAGGTCCTCCGAGACGATCGTGTCCTGGGTGACCAGCGCGAAGCTCGCCGGGGAAGAGGTCGGGTCGCTCGAGACGATCTCGCCCTCGGCGATGACGTGCCCTCTGCTGGCAGACAGGGAGAGAAGCGAGGCGTCGGCGTAGGACTCGAGGACGTGGACTATGTCGGCGCCGAGATGATCGGCGAGGACGTTCACGGCGTCCTCCATGAGGTTCGAGTAGTCGAGGCGGGCAAGAGCCCAGCGACCGAGCTCGGCGACGGCGGCCTGGCGGCTGGCGTTGGCGAGCAACCTCGCCTCTGTGTCGCGCTCGGCCGTCATGTCCCGCAGGGTGACGACGACGCCCGCGACGGCGGGATCCTCGGAGAGGTTGTTGGCGATCAGCTGGACGTGGCGCCATGAGCCGTCGGCATGGGCCATCCGAAAGTTGGCTGGCGGTTGCGCCCCGCGCTCGTTCAGGACGAGGAGGATGTTCGCGCGGCACATCTCCCGGTCTTGAGGGTGCACGAGGGAGAGCATGTGGACGACGTGCCCGGCCCGCCAGGTGTAGCCGAGGACCCGCTCGCAGGCAGGGTTCGCGTACTGAACGGTTCCATCCGGGGCGAGGACGATGATCACGTCCGAAGCGTGCTCGACGAGGGCACCTTGGCGACGGGCTGCATCGAGCACGGCCGTCTCGGCCGCGACACGGGCGGAGACGTCGAGGACGATGCCGGCGAACCCGCTCACGACCCCGTCTCCTCCCCGGAGAGGTTGTGCCCACGCCTCGAGGCGGCGTCCCTCGAAGGGGACTTGCGCCCGGCGGAGCGGCTCGCCCTCGATCAGCCTTCTCGCAAGCTCCCCGACGGCGGCATAGTCTCCGAACACCTCGGCGAAGCCCCGACCGAGCAGCTCTTTGCGCTCCAGCCCGAAGTGAGCGAGCAGTCCTCCGTCGACGAAGGTGATGGCGCCGGCGGCGTCGCAGGCGAACATGAGGACCGGACCCGCCTTAGCCGCGAGAGAGATCGCATCCGCCGTTTGGGGGGGTCCACCCTCAGGCGTCCCTGCAACTCCCTGCACTCGCGACCCCCTTATTGCTACCGGCACACATTAGTGGGACTCTGAGCAGGAGTGAGCGACCATCGGACGAAGGAGACGCACGATGCAAAGCACCATGCAGGACTCACCGCTTCTCGTCCGTGAGATCCTGCGCCACGGGATGCAGGTCTACGGCGCGAGCGAGGTCGTCACCTTCGAGGGAGACGGCTCCCGGCGAGCTAGCTTCGCCGAGGTCGGGCGAAGGGCGGCGCAGTTGGCCCATGGCTTGCAGGGGCTTGGGGTCGGTCCTGGAGATCGCGTGGGAACCTTTTGCTTCAACCATCAAGAGCACGTCGAGGCCTATCTCGCCGTGCCGAGCATGGGGGCGGTCCTCCACACCTTGAACGTGCGGCTCTTCCCCGAGCAGCTCAAGTACGTCATCGAGCATGCCGGCGACAAGGTCATCCTGAGCGACGCCACCTGTGCCGGCCTGCTCGCCCGCGTGGCGGGGGAGTGCCCGAGCCTGGAGCGCGTCGTGGTCGTCGGCGAGGGAGATGCCTCCGCCTTCGACAGCCTCGGGAGCCTTGCGGACACGATCTCCTACGAGGAGCTGCTGGCCTCGCGGGACACCGAGTTCGACTGGCCGGACCTGGACGAACGAGAGACGGCCGCCATGTGTTACACGAGCGGGACGACGGGCAACCCGAAGGGAGTGGCCTACAGCCACCGCTCCACTTACCTCCACTCCCTCGCCAGCACCTCGAGCGTCAACCTGGGCATCTCGTCGCGCGACCGGGCGCTCGTGGTCGTACCGCAGTTCCACGCCAACGCATGGGGCATCCCTTACGCGGCCTGGCTGAGCGGCTGCGACATGATCATGCCGAAGCAGTTCCTCCGGGCCGAAGCGCTCGTGCGGATGATCGAGACGGAGCGGCCGACCTTTGCCGGGGCCGTGCCCACCATCTGGAACGAGGTCCTGCGCTACGCCGAGGCTCACGACTCCGACCTCTCCTCCTTCCGCGTGATCGTGTGCGGAGGTTCCGCCGTGCCACTGTCGCTCATGCAGCGTTTCGAGGAGCTCTTCGGCGTGCCGATCATCCAGGCGTGGGGCATGACCGAGACGAGCCCGCTCGGTGCCATCTGCCTCCCGCCCCGCGACGCCGATCCGAGCGAGGAGTGGAGCTACCGGATGAAGGCCGGCCGGATCGCTTTCGGCATCGAGGCGCGCGTCGTCGACGGAGAGGGGAGGGTGGCCCCCTGCGACGGGAGCAGCGTGGGCGAGCTCGAAGTGCGCGGTCCCTGGGTAACGGGGAGCTACTACGGCGAGCCCTCGTCCGAGCGGTTCCACGACGGCTGGTTGCGCACGGGCGACGTAGGCACCCTCGACGAGCTTGGTTACCTCACGATCACGGACCGTACGAAGGACGTCATCAAGACAGGAGGCGAGTGGATCTCGTCGGTAGAGCTGGAGAACGCTCTCATGGCACATCCCGCCGTCTTCGAGGCCGCCGTCGTCGCCATCCCTGACGAGAGATGGAACGAACGGCCCCTTGCCTGCGTCGTCCTCGCCGATGGGAGAGGCGCCTCGCCCGACGACCTCGCCTCCTACCTGCGCGAGCGCGTCGCCCGCTGGTGGGTGCCGGAGCGATGGGCCTTCCTCGGCGAGGTGCCGAAGACGAGCGTGGGGAAGTTCGACAAGAAGGCGCTGAGGGCTGGTTATGCCAAGGGCGAGCTCGACGTCGTGTCCATCTCGCGAGAGGCCTGACCGCCTCGTGAGCGGGGGTGACGAGCGCCTGGTAGAGATCGCAGGCGAGCTCGAGACGATTGCCGATCAGCTGGGCGACATCGCGATGGGGGTGTTGCGCGAGGCCATCTCGGAGCTTTCGGATCCCGGGGGGACCGACGGGGGCGTCCCGCCCACGGAGATCGGGGCCGGACGCACCGCGGCGGCGCGGAGGGAGCGGACGATCAACAGGGCGCGCAGCGCCGTCCTGAAGGCTGCCGGTCTCGCCCGCGAGGCGGCAGGGCATGACAGCCGGCTCGGGTGACGATGCCGGCCTCGGCGAAGAACGAGCGGCCGGCGTGAAGCTCGAGGAGTAGGCGGCGCCGAGGTCCGCCTA
>JASHRK010000409.1 GCA_030037405.1 Acidimicrobiales bacterium
CCGGGAAGCACCTTGCCCGTTGTCGGGGTCGTGCCGTGGCGGACGAGGCAGATCACGGTCGGCTTGTTCCGGCTCCGGCGAGTACGAGGCATCCCGGACACCGTACCGTGGCAGCCAATGAGATCCCTACCCCCGGACGGTCGAGCTGGCCTCGCTTCGCTCAGCAGGCGCATCGTCGCCTGCGACGCCTGTCCTCGCCTCGTCACCTGGCGAGCCGAGGCCGCCTCCTTGCCACCGCGGGCCTTCTCCGGGCAGGCGTACTGGGCAAAGCCGCTCCCCGGTTTCGGCGACCCGCGCGCCCGCCTCGTCGTCGTCGGGCTCGCCCCCGCCGCCCATGGGGGCAACCGGACCGGTCGTATGTTCACGGGCGACCGCTCCGGCGACTTCCTCGTCGCCGCCCTCCACCGCCACGGCTTCGCCAGCCAGGCGACCTCGACGTCGCCAGACGACGGCCTCGAGCTGACGGGCTGCTACGTGACGGCGCCGGTCCGGTGCGCCCCGCCGGAGAACCGGCCCGCCCCGGCCGAGCGCGACCGGTGCCTTCCCTACCTCGAAGAGGAGCTGGCGCTCCTCCGGGAGGCCCGTGTCTACCTCGCACTTGGTGCCTACGCCCTCGACGCCCTCGGTCGTGTGAGAGGGATGAGAGGCAGGATACGGGGACGTTTTGCCCATGGGGCCGAGATCGTCATCGAGCCGTCCTCCCCGCCGAACTCGCAGCAGGTGCTCCTCTGCAGCTACCACCCGAGCCAGCGGAACGTCTTCACCGGGCTCCTCACCGCCGAGATGTTCTCGGCCGTGCTCGCCCGCGCCCGTGAGCTCGTCGACGCCTGATCAGGCGGAGACGACCGGGATCCGGCGCGGTCCCTCCGCGGCGAACTCGGGCCAGCGGCGGCGGCTCACCCTCGAGAGCTTGCGCATCAGCTCGATCGCTCCGGGGTCGTCGCTCGAGGGGCGGACCTCGACGGCGCCGGCGGCGACGAGGCGGTCCATGATCTCCTTGCCCCGCTCGGTCCGCACGACCGTGAGGGTCCAGTCGCCGAAGGCGCCGATGCCGCCCGTCGAGATGTCGGCGTGCTCGGCGGCGAAGTCCGGGCACGCCTTGCAGCCCTCCCGGGTCCAGGCGTGCGCCTCCTTGAGAGGGATCTCGTGGTAGCTGCCGTCCCGCATCCACACCTGGAAGACGCCTTTTATGTTCATCTTGGCGATCGCGGCCCGCGCCAGGCCGTAGCGCTCCTCGAACAGCTCGGGGAAGATGGCGTCGTCGAAGGTCTTCGAGCAAAGGAGGCCGATCGTCAGCGCAAAACGCCGCGCTACCTTTCCCGCCCGCCGCGCGCTCATCACCGGGGGTGCCGAGGCCTGGCAGCTCATTCCGACGAGGGCGAGACGTTCCGCCCCTCCGGCGATGGCGTCGGCATAGCCGAGGGTGTTGGCCGAGTAGGTGTAGCGGGAGCCGGCCGCTTGCAGCACCTCGTCGCGGGTCCGGGCCACGCCGGGCACCGCCTTCCAGCTCGTGCCGTCGCCCTCGAGGTAGGAGACGAGGGCGGCGTCGATGACGTCGTTCTCGAGAGCCCAGATGAGCATGGCCGAGACGAGCCCGCCGTCCTGGCCTGCTTGGTTGACCGTCGGGTCGGCCGCCCGGGCGAGCACGACCTCGTCGGAGACTCCGGAGACCTCCGAGTCGAGACGCTCCCGCCCGAAAAGGAAGGTGTCGATCTCCTGCTCCCAGTCGCGAAAGCGGGGGCAGGCACGGGTGCAGAGGGTGCAGCCCTTCTCGCCGTGAGTGCAGTCCTCTGCCCCACCGGCCTCCTCGACGTGGAAGGGCCTGTAGCGCCCCCCGGCATCGTCGTAGCCGAGGACGTCGTAGGGGCAGGCGACGATGCAGGCGGCGCAGCCCGTGCACAGCCCGGAGGTGACGACCTCGGTGAAGAGGTGGGCCCAGTGGGGTTTCTCTGGCGGCATGGGAGGGAGCCTAGGCGCCCGTCGCGACACCCGGTCGCCTGAGCAGGCGGCAGGCTGGCGGCGCCCGGGTCGCCTGGTCGGCGGGGCCCGGTCGCCTCATCGGCGGGGCCCGGTCGCCCTGACCGGCCGGGCCCGACCCTACACTTCGACGCGTGAGACGTCCTGGTCTCCTCGTCGTGGTTGCGACCATCGCCGGGGCACTGATCGCCGTCGTGGCGGCTGGCACGGCCACGGGCAAGGGGCCGTCGGCGAGCGACGCCACCAAGTCGGACATCTTGAGCGTCGGCCTCACGGTGCTCGCCTTCGCCGTCGTCACGATGTTCTTCGTCATCGTCGCCTGCATCTTCCGTAGCCGCCGCAGCAAAGGCGGAGAGGAGGAGGTCGGTGAAGACCGCGACACGCGTCGCGCCCAGCTGATAGCGCTCTCCTGCATCCTCGCTCTCCTCGTCCTCATCGGGGTCCTGATCCGCCTCGGGATGCATTCCCATCCCGCCACCCACGCCGTGATCGGCGGGCTCGGCACTTCCAAGCTCCCCCCCGTCACGAAGAAGTCCGTTCCCTTCAACGGCTCTGCCTCCTGGATCACCGCCGCAGTGATAGGCGGGCTCGCCGCCCTCGTCCTCCTGCCGCGGCTCATCGGGAGCCTCCTCCTGAGGCGCCGGTTCGCCGGCTGGCGGACGCCTGAGAGGGAGGCCGACGAAGTCCTGCCCGGTGCCCTGTTTGGTGCGTCTGGCCTCTTGCCGGCCGAGCGCGGGGGCTCGATGCTGGGCGACCCCCGCGACGAGCCCGATCCCCTGCGGGCCGTTATCCTCGCCTACCAGCGTTTCTGCGGTGTGATGGCCGACGTGGGGAGGGAGCGGAGGGAGCACGAGACACCCCTCGAGTTCTCCTGGCGCCTCTCGGGCGACCCGGCGCCCATGCCGCGCCGCAGCATCCCGGACGTCGTCGGGCTTACGGCTCTCTTCAACGCCGCTCGCTACGGGCACAAGACGATGACGCCCGAGGACCGGGAGCGCGCCATCGGCTATCTCGCCTCCATCTCGGCGCTCGCCGGGGGCGCTCTCGCCGGCCCGTCCCACGCCGGCCCGTCCCACGCCGGCGGCCGTGCGGGCGGACCGCTCCTCGCGGGGGGACCGGCATGAACTGGTTCGACATCGGGATCCGGCTCGCCATCGGCTTCGTCGGGCTCATCGTGCTCTGCGTGGCGGCGCGTTCTTGCTGGAGGCAGAGGGGGCAGGACCCGGCCCGCCTTGCCGACCGCAGGGACTCCGGCGAGCACCTCGACGGCCGTGAGGGTGCGATACGCCGGACCGAGAGAGTGGTGCGTTTCTCGGAGGGGTCTGCCCTCGACTACCGCTCCATGCTGAAGCCCCGGCTGGCCGCCGTCGCCAGCCGCCGGCTCGGCGACGCCGGCATCGACCTTGTCGACGGCGACGCCGTCGAGTCTCTTCTCGGCCCGGAGGCTGCTCGGATCATCGACCCCCTCGAGCCGCCTCCCGAGAGGCGGGACGCCCGGGGCGTCCCCGCCACGACGGTGAGGGACCTCTTGAGAAGGCTCGACCAGCTGCGATGAGCCTCCCCGCCACGAACGCGAGCGCTGAGGCACTGCGATGAGCCTCGACGTCTCCAACGCCGAGGAGGTGGGCCAGCTCGCCGGCGAGGTGCTCGACGAGATGGGGCGGGCGATCGTCGGCAAGCGCGACGCCGTCTCCCTCGTCCTCGTCGGTCTCCTGGGCGGTGGTCACGTCCTCCTCGAGGACGTTCCCGGCACCGCCAAGACGACGATCGTGCGCGCCCTTGCCCAGGTGTGCGGGCTGCGCATGTCCCGCATCCAGTTCACCCCGGACCTCATGCCGGCCGACGTCACGGGCTCGGTCGTCTACGACCGGGCGACGAGCGATCTCGACTTCCGGCCGGGCCCGATCTTCGCCAACCTCGTCCTCGGCGACGAGATCAACCGGGCGACGCCGAAGACGCAGGCGGCGATGCTCGAGGCAATGCAGGAACGCCAGGTGACGGTGGAGGGCGCCACCTACCCCCTGCCCTCGCCCTTCGCCGTCATCGCCACGCAGAACCCGATCGAGTACGAGGGGACCTACCCTCTCCCCGAGGCGCAGCTCGACCGGTTCATGCTCCGCACCTCGATCGGCTACCCCTCGAGCGACGACGAGTGGGAGATCGTGGACCGCAGGGCCCGTCGCGGGAGCGACGACGTCGAGCTGCGAGCCGTCCTCGACAACGCCAAGGTCTTGGAGCTGAGACGCATCGTCGAGGCGGTCGAGATCGACGAGTCCGTCGGCCGCTACCTCGTCGAGGTCGTGCGCTCGACGCGGGGGGCGCCAGGAGTCGAGGTCGGCGCCAGCCCCCGGGCCGCTCTTGCTCTCATGCAGGCCTGCAGAGCCCTCGCCGCTGTCCGCTCGCGCACCTACGTCCTTCCCGACGACGTGAAGACGCTCGCCGCCGCCTGCCTGGCGCACCGGCTCACCTTGCGGCCCGACCTGTGGCTGAAGGGCACTCGGCCCGAGGACGTCGTGACGAGCTGCCTCGAGAAGGTCCCGGTGCCCGTGCGAGACGAGTGACCTCGCTCACGCTCCGCGCCACCGCCTACCTCCTGATCGGAGGTGGCACCCTCATCGCTGCCGTCGTCTTTCGCGACGCCCCGGTAGCAGCCTTCGGCCTGCCGGCTCTCATCGTCCTCGCCGTCGGATCGTCGCTCGACGTCGCCACCGTGAGCGGGCCGGTCGACGTCCGGGTGCGCACCGACGGGACGTTGGTGAGGACCGGCGACGTGGTGGACATAACGGTCGTGCTCAGAGCAGAGCGCCCCGTGGCGAGGTTCACGGCGTTTCTTCGCGTCGATCCACCCCTCGAGTGCCGGGGGAAGTCTTACTGGACCGGGCAGCTCAGGGCCGGTGAGGACGTCGAGCTGACGGTACCGGTGGCGATGCCCATCCCGGGCGGTCACGACCTCGGCCAGCTCACCGTGACGCTCACAGGGCGAAACGGCCTCGTCGAGAGGCACATCGTCGTCGAGTCCCCCCTCCGCCTCGACGTCCTCGCCCTCGAGCAGCGGTTGAGGTTCCTCCCCCGTTCGAGGAGAGTTCGGGTACCGACGGGAGAGCGCCTCGCCCGCTCGGTCGGGGACGGGATCGAGCTCGGGGAGGTGAGGCCGCAGCTCCCGGGCGAGAGCGCCCGCCGCATCAACTGGCGGGCGACGGCACGCACGGGCACCGTGCACGTCACCTTGCGCCACCCTGAGCAGAGCACGGACGTCGCCCTCTTCGTCGACACCTTCGAGGGCGACCTTCTCCCCCGTGTGCTCGCCGTCGCCTCGACGGCGGCGGCCGGCTACCTGTCGAGACGCGACCGCGTCGGGCTCGTGTGCTTCGGCGGCGTGCTCGACTGGGTGGAGGCCGGCTCGGGCTCCCGCCAGCTCGAGCGCATCAGGCTCAGGCTGGGCACGACGACCCCCTTCTTCTCCTACGCCTGGAAGACCCTCGAGCGCGTCCCGTCTCGGGCCGTGCCAGCAGGCGCCCTCGTCGTCGCCGTCAGCCCGCTCAGAGACGAGCGCTTCACGACCGCTCTGGCGGACCTTCGCTCCCGCGGCCACGAGGTCATCGTGATCGAGATCGCCGAGCCGGAGCCATCTTTCGGGCCGGAGGAAAGACCGTCGCGGGAGGCGGCGATTCTCCTCTCGCGGATGGAGCGGGAGGACCTGCGCTACCGGCTCTTCGCCCGCGGGGTGGCCGTCGTCCCGCTCTACTCGGACGACTCCGTCGACGGCGTCTTCGCGGCGTTGACGAAGGTGCGCCGCTATATGCGACCCGGCCTGGGGCGGGTCTCGTGAGCGGTGTCCTCGGCCTCACCCTCGTTCTCGCCCTCGCCGGCGGCGGCGGCGTCGCCGTCTTCGAGGCGGCCGAACGGCTCGGGCGCCGGCGCCGGCACCCGAGCGCTCCCGAGGCGCCGGCAGCCCGTCTCGGTTGGGAGCGCGATCTCGGGACAGGGCTTGTCATCGGGGCCGGAGGTGCGGCGGCGTCATTCGCCCTCGTCGCCGTCGGCACGAGCGTGTCGCTCGGTGGTTGGGCGGTGCTGGTGCTCGGCGGGCTCGGCGCCGTCGTCGCGGTCGGGCTGATCGGCCTCTCGCTCAGCCCGGGGAGCTCGGGGAGCTCGCGCTCGCCACAGCCTCGAGGACCTTCTGGGCATGCCCGTCGGCGCGCACGTGGTACCACGCCTTCTCGATCTTCCCCCCACCACCCACAAGAAACGTCGACCGGATAACCCCCACGCTCTTCTTCCCGTAGAGCGTCTTCTCGCCCCAGGCTCCGTAGCTTTCCATGACGGCATGGGAGGGGTCCGAGAGCAGCCGCACCTTGAGACCGTGCTTCTCCCTGAAGCGGCGGTGGGACGGGGCGCCGTCGGGCGACACTCCGACGACGTCGACTCCGGCCTTCAGGAACTCGTCGAAGAGATCGGTGAACT
>JASHRK010000410.1 GCA_030037405.1 Acidimicrobiales bacterium
AAGGCACTCGAAGTAGGCGGACTCCGGCTGGTAGCCGGCCTCGACGAGGGTCTCGTAACCGGCCATGACGAGAGCGCTCACCCCCCCGCACAGCACGGCCTGCTCGCCGAAGAGATCAGTCTCGGTCTCCTCCTCGAAGGTCGTCTCCAGCACGCCCGCCCGCGTCGCCCCGAGGGCATCGGCATAGCTGAGGGCGAGCGCCATCGCCTTGCCCGAGCTGTCCCTCTCGACCGCGATGAGGCAGGGCACACCCCCGCCATCCTCATAGGTCCGGCGCACGAGATGGCCCGGGCTCTTCGGCGCCACCATGGCGACGTCGACGCCGTCGGGTGGGGTGATCAACCCGAAGCGGATGTTGAAGCCATGGGCGAAGAAGAGGGCGTCCCCGGGCTTCAGCCGGGGGCCGATCTCACTCTCGTAGGTCGCCGCCTGCTCGGTGTCTGGTAGCAGGAGCATGACGAGGTCGGCCTCCTCGGCGGCCTGCCCGACGGAGGTCACCCGGAGCCCGGCGGCTTCCGCCTTCGCCCTCGACGCCGAGCCCTCTCTGAGCCCGACACGGACGTCGACGCCGGAGTCTCTCAGGTTGAGAGCATGGGCATGGCCCTGGGAGCCGTAGCCGATGACTGCCACCTTGCGGGCGCGGACGAGTCCTTGGTCCGCGTCCTTCTCGTAGTAGAGCGTTGCCACAGTTACCTTCCTTTGTTCTCAAGCCCACTTTCTTAGCTGCTGTGGCCGGCGCGGCGCACACGCGGTCTTCGCTCGGCGCCGGCATCGAGCCTCGGCAGGGCGATCCGCCCCGTTCGCTGCAGCTCGACGATCTCGTAGGAGCGCATCAGCTCCTCGAAGTCGTCGAGCGACTCGGGCGCCCCCGCCAGCATGACCGTGAGCGCTGTGAGCGAGACGTCGACGATGCGGCCGCCGAACACCCCGACGAGCTGGATCACCTGGGCTCGCTCGGTGGCATCGGCGGCGACGGTGACGAGCAGGAGCTCCGCCTCCCGCGCCTCGGCCGGGTGCAGCTCGGAGATGTCGACGACGTTCACGAGCTTGTCCAGCTGGGCCATGACCTGCTCGAGGGGCGCCGACTCGACGTCGACGACGATCGTTATCCGGCTGAAGCGCTCGTTGTCGGTCGGCGCGACGGCGAGGGAGAAGATGTTGTACCCGCGCCTCGAGAAGAGCGAGGCGATGCGGGAGAGGACCCCGGCCTTGTTCTCGACGAGCACCGAGAGGAGATGGTGGCGGGGCTGGCCGACGTAGGAGCTCACGTGCCGCGTCTCTTTCTCGCAGGCGCCTTCACACCCGCTGTCGCACTCGTCTTCGGCGGGCTCGTCTTCGGCGCTCTCGTCTTCGGCGGGCCCGCCTCGGCCTCGCGCTGGGCGGGATGGACGACGATGTCGTCGTTCGAGGCTCCTGCCGGCACCATCGGGAAGACCTGCTCCATGGCGTCGGTCCTGAAGTCGATCACGACCGGACGGTCGTCTATCTCGTTCGCCTTCTCGATCGCCGGCAGCACCTCCTCGGGAGCTTCGACCCGGAGACCGATGCAACCCATCGCTTCCGCCCAGCCGACGTAGTCGGGAAGGTCGGGCGAGAGGTAGACCTCGGAGTACCGCTCCTCGTAGAACATGTGCTGCCACTGGCGGACCATGCCGAGGTAGCCGTTGTTCAAGATGGCGATCTTCACGGGGATCTGCTCGGACGAGGCGGTGACGAGCTCCTGGGCGGTCATCTGGAAGCAGCCGTCGCCGTCCACCGCCCACACCGTGGCGTCGGGGCGACCGACCTTTGCTCCAATGGCGGCCGGCACGGCGAAGCCCATCGTGCCGAGCCCTCCCGAGTTCACCCACGAGTAGGGCCGCTCGAAACGCCAGTACTGCGAAGCCCACATCTGGTGCTGGCCCACGCCGGCGGTGAGGATCGTGCCGGGTGGCGTCGCGTCGCGCAGCACCTCCAGCACGAACTGCGGCTTCAACAGCGACGGCCGGCCGGCCGGCCGGCCCCCTTCACGAGCTGCGCCGGCATGGGTGCCGTCCTTCTCATAGGTGTAGGGGTAGGTGGCCTGCCAGCGGGCGATCTCGCCTGTCCAGCTCTCGAGGCGCGAAGGATCGAGCCGGCCGGTCGAGCGCAGAGCCGAGCAGATCTCCTCGATCGCCTCGCGGCAGTCGGCATGGATCCCGACCTCGGGCCGGCGGACCTTGCCGATCTCCGCCTTGTCGACGTCGACGTGGATGACCTTGGCGGAGGGGGCGAAGGCCGAGACCTTCCCGGTCACGCGGTCGTCGAAACGGCTGCCGAGGGCGATGAGGAGGTCGGCTCGTTGCATCGCCGTCACGGCTGCGTAGTTGCCGTGCATCCCCGGCATCCCGAGGCAGAGCGGGTGGCTGTCGGGGATCGCCCCCCGGGCCATGAGGGTCGTGACCGTCGGGATCCCGGTCAGCTCGACGAGGTCGAGGAGCGCCTCGCATGCCCGCGACTTGAGCACCCCGCCCCCGACGTAGAGGACCGGGCGCCTCGCCGCCCGGATGAGGGCGGCAGCGGCGGCGACCGCCTCGGAGTCGGGGGCGCCCGGCGGCCTGAAGCCCGGGAGGTCGACGCCTTCTGGCCAGTACCACTCCATCGTCGCGTTCGACACGTCCTTCGGGACGTCGACGACGACAGGCCCCGGCCGCCCGGTCGTGGCCACCTCGAAGGCCTCGCGGACCACCCGCGGGATGTCGGCGGCGTCGGTGACGAGCCAGTTGTGCTTGGTGATCCCGGCCGTGATGCCGGTCGTGTCGGCCTCCTGGAAGGCGTCGCTCCCGATGGCGGTCGTCGGGACCTGGCCGGTGACACAGACGATGGGCACCGAGTCCATGTAGGCGTCGCAAAGCGGGGTGACGATGTTCGTCGCACCCGGCCCGCTCGTCACCATGGCGACCCCTGGCTTCCCGGTGACGTGGGCGTACCCCTCGGCCATGTGCCCCGCCCCCTGCTCGTGGCGGACGAGCACGTGGCGGATGGAAGAGTCGATGATGGGGTCGTAGACAGGGAGGATCGCTCCTCCTGGGAGCCCGAAGACGACCTCGACGCCCTCCATCTCGAGGCTCCTAACGAGCGCTTGCGCTCCCGTCAGCTCCATGAGAGCTCGTTCCTTTCTGTGCCGGATATACGGAGTGTCTTTGTAGGGGAGATACCTGTGCCAGGAAACAAAACGACCTCCCCTTCTGGGGAGGTCGGTGCGCACGTACGCGAGGACGCGACGTGCGCTAGGTAAGGATTACGAGGCCGTCGGTCGAAAGAGCGGTCACGAGCGAATTGTGACAGAGCCTGGCAGGTTCTGCAAACGCAGCCTCGGAGGCCTCGAGACAGAAGCCGTCGATCAAGCCCGGCTGCGACGTTCGGCGAGCTTGGTCGACACGACCTTCCCGTTCGCCCGGCCCTTGCTCTCGCGCATGATCCGACCGAGCAGGAAGCCGGCGACCTTGCCGTCGCCCTCGAGGTAGCGAGACCACTCCTCTGGATGGGCGGCCACGACGCCGTCGATCAGCTCCTCGATCTCGGCGTCGCCGAGCCCCTCGAAGCCGAGCCTTGCCGCGATCTCGGAGGGGTCCCCCCCCTCCTCGGTAAGGACGGTGAGGACGGCTTTCGATTGGGTGGCAGAGAGCGACCCGGAGGACTCGAGCTGCAAGAGAGCGGCGAAGGAGCCGGCGCCGAGCGACCTCGCCGACTCCGGATTGGCTGCGGCTTCGTTGGCGGCGCGCGCCAGCGCCAGTCGCCCGTCTGCGCCGGCGGCGACGGCGTCGACGACGAGACGGTCGAGCTCGAGGTCGATCACCGTCTCGATCTGGTCGGCGAGGGCGCCGGAGGCGTGCTCCTCGAGAGAGGCTCCGATCGCCTCCCAAAGGAGGCGGCGGCGCTCGCCGGGCATGAGGCCTGCTCCGACGGCCGCCGCCCGGAGGAGAGCTTCGTCCGGCTCGAGGGGGACGAGGTCGGGCTCGGGGAAGTAGCGGTAGTCGTAGGCCTCTTCCTTGGAGCGGAGCGAGTGGGTCTCGCCGCTCGACTCGTCGAAGTGGCGGGTCTCCTGGAGGATCGCCTCCCCGGCCTCGAGGAGAGCGACCTGCCGCTTGGACTCGTACTCGATCGACCGCACGAGGGAGCGGAAGGAGTTCAGGTTCTTCACCTCGCATCGCGTCCCGAACGTCGTAGAGCCATCGGGCCTCACAGAGACGTTGGCGTCCACGCGAAGCGAGCCCTCCTCCATCCGCCCGTCCGAGGCGCCGGCGGCGACGAGGACTCGGCGCAGCTCGCTCACGTAGCTGCGGGCTTGAGCGGCCGAGCGGATGTCGGGCGCCGAGACGATCTCGACGAGGGGGACTCCCGCCCGGTTGTAGTCGACGAGGGAGTGGCTCGCGCCCTTGATCCGGCCGGTGGCGCCTATGTGAGTGCTCTTGCCGGTGTCCTCTTCGATGTGGGCCCGCTCGATGCCGACGACGCTCCCGTCAGGGAGATCGAGGTGGCCGTTCACGTTGACGGGGAGGTCGTACTGGCTGATCTGGTAGTCCTTCGGCATGTCGGGATAGAAGTAGTTCTTGCGGTGGAAGACCGAAGGCCTGATCTCGCAACCGAGCGCCTGGCCGATGCGGATGGCGAGCTCGACCGCCCGCCGGTTGAGCACGGGCAGCGAGCCGGGCAGCCCGAGGCAGACCGGGCAGACCTGGGAGTTGGGCGCCGCCCCGAAGGAGTTCTCGCAGCCGCAGAAGAGCTTGGTGCGCGTCGAGAGCTCGCAGTGGACCTCCAGGCCGACGACCGTCTCGTAGCCGTCAGGCATCGCCGTCGCCGCCCCGGTCACTCGCCGCCCCCGGTCACTCGCCACCCCCGTCACTCGCCGCGCCTGCCGGCGCGGCTGCGAGCTTGACGGGCCCGCGCACTCCTGGAGGGGCGGCCGCCTCCAGGGCGGCGGCGGCGCGCAGCATGGCCGCCTCGCGGAGGGCGGGGGCGAGCACCTGTACCCCGACGGGGAGCCCGGACTCGCCAAGGGCGAAGGGAACGCTCATCGCCGGATGACCGGCGAGGTTCGAGGGGACGGCGCAGAGGTCCGAGACGTACATGTCGAGCGGGTTGGCCGTCTTGGCACCGAGCTCGAAGGCTTCCGAGGGGGTCATGGGGGCGAGGAGGACGTCGAAGTCCTCGTAGGCTCGCTCGAACGCCCGCACGACGAGCGTCCTCACCCTCTGCGCCTGGCCGTAGTAGGCGTCGTAGTAGCCGGCCGAGAGGGCGTACGTGCCGATCATGATCCTCCGGCGCACCTCTGCCCCGAAACCGGCGCCCCGGGTGCGGAGGTTCATCGTCCTCGCGTCGCCCGCATCGACTCTGAGGCCGTAGCGGACCCCGTCGTAGCGGGCGAGGTTCGAGGAGGCCTCCGCCGGCGCGATCACGTAGTAGGCGGGCAGGCCGTGCCGCACCTCGGGGATGGAGACCTCGCCCACCTTGGCGCCGGCGGCGGCGAGGGCGTCTGCGGCGGCGCGGGCCGCCCCCGAGCAGGACGGGGCCACGTCGGCGGCGAACTCCTCGATGAGGCCGACACGCAACCCCCCGACGCCACCTCCGAGGGAGTCGAGGAGAGGCTCGACCTCTCGGTCGATCGAGGTCGAGTCCCGCGGGTCGTGCCCGGCCACCGCGAGGAGGCCGAGGGTGGCGTCCTCGACGGTGCAGGCGAAGGGACCGATCTGGTCGAGCGAGCTCGCGAAGGCGACGAGGCCGTAGCGGGAGACGCCGCCGTAGGTCGGTTTCAGGCCGACGATCCCGCAGAAGGAGGCCGGCTGGCGGATCGACCCGCCCGTGTCGGACCCGTAGGCGAGGGGAACGAGACCGGCTGCAACGGCGGCCGCGCTCCCGCCGGACGACCCCCCCGGGACCCGGGAGGCGTCCCAGGGGTTCCTCGTCGGGCCGAAGGCCGAGTTCTCAGTCGACGAGCCCATGGCGAACTCGTCGAGGTTCGTCTTGCCGACGACGACGGCACCGGCGTCCCGGAGCCGCTCGACGACTGTGGCGTCGTAGGGAGGGACCCAGTTCTCGAGGATCTTTGACGAGCAGGACGTGGTCGTCCCCTTCGTGCAGATGTTGTCCTTGAGGGCGACGGGCACCCCTGCGAGAGGGCCGGGATCACGCCCGGCGGCGATCGTGGCGTCGAGGGCTCGGGCGGACGCGAGAGCCTCCTTCGCCATGACCGTGTGGAAGCAGTGCAGCTCGCCGTCCATCGCGGAGATGCGCTCGAGCGTCTCCTCGACGACCGAGCTGGCCGTGGCCTCCCGCGACCTCACGGCGGCAGCGATCCCTCTCACCGAAGTGGCGCCGCCGGGCGCCCCCCGCTCGCTCACGGCTCCCCCCTCGCTCAAGGCTCGTCGCCGAGAATGCTCGGCACGGAGTAACGACCGTCCTCCACAGCCGGTGCCGCCGCCAAGGCCTCGGCCGCGCTGAGACCCGGTCGGGGCTCGTCCTCACGGAGCACGTTGCGCATCGGCAGGGGATGAGCCGTCGGGGGGACACCCGAGGTGTCGAGCCGCCGTATCTGCTCCACGTGGTCGAGGAGCGCAGAGAGCTCGCCCGAGAGCACGGCCAGCTCGTCGTCCGACAGCTCGAGGCGGGCGAGAAGGGCGACGTGGCGCACCTCCTCGACAGAGATCCGGGACACGGTTAGGCGGCGACTGCCTTGAGGGCGAACTGGACCGCCCGGCTCTCTATCTCGTCCTGGTCGTAGTCGAGCGTTGCCACGTGGTAGCTGCGCTCGAGGAACACCCGCTCCACCGGTCCACCGACCGAGGCGACGACGACGTCGCCGGAGCTCGTGGGAACGACGTGGTCGGTCCTACTCGAGAGGAGGAGCACCGGGCAGGTGACGGCTCCGAGGGCGGCGGAGACCTCGCCGGTCCCGTCCATGAGCGAGAGAAGCGGCTCTATCGGGGTGCCGTCGTAACCGGTGGAGGCGCTCACCGGTGCCGCGATGTCGCTTCCGATCCCGGGGACGCGGTCGGTGCCCGACTCGAGCATCTGGCGCATCATGTCGTAGAAGCTCTCCGCCGCCTTCTCGGCAAGAGGGTTGACGAGGACTACGCCTGCGATCTCCCGATGCTGTTCCGCCAGCCACAGGGTAAGGGTGCCCCCCATGGAGAGACCCGCCACCACGAGACGGTCGCAGCGGGCCGCGAGCGACTGGTAGGCCTCCTCGGCCGCCGACGACCAGTCGGACCAGCGTGTCGCCAGCATGTCCTCCATGCTCGTCCCGTGCCCGGGCAATAGGGGGAGCTCGACCGAGAAACCGGCGTCCGCGAATGCCTCCGCCAGGGGGCGCATCGATGCCGGATGGCCGGTGAAGCCGTGGAGCACGAGCACGCCGTTGTGGCCGTTCGAAGCCGAGAACGGCTCGGCGCCGGCGAGGATCGGGGCGGGCACAGACTCATGGTAACCGGGCCCGCCAGCTAGTCTCCCCGGGGAAACGAGGGCGAAGGAGGACGTGATGGCGGCGGTGCCGTTTCTTAGCGACGAGTGGACGGCGCGGGCGGAAGCGCTTCGCGAGGAGTTCGCCGGGAGGACCTCCGGCGAGCTCGCCGTCCGCATGAACGTCGTCGTCACGGCCGTCCCCTTCGGCGAGGGGACGAAGAACGGTCACGTGGACACCTCGAGCGGGGAGCTGATCCTCGGGGAAGGCCATCTCGAGAACCCCGACGTCACGCTCACCCTCGACTACGAGACGGCGAAGGCGGTCCTCGTCGACCAGGACCAGCAGGTCGCCATGCAGGCCTTCATGGCCGGCCGGATACGCGTCGAGGGGGACATGTCCAAGCTTCTCGCCCTCCAGTCGGCTCCCGCCGACCCCGTGCACGCCGAGATCGGTGCCCGGTTGCGGGAGATGACCCTGTAGCTCCTCTAGCTCCTCCGGCGGTCGCAGGCCCTTCGCCGGCCCGGGGTCAGCCCGCCTTGGTGAGCCCGACGAGCGAGGGCAGCTCCTCGGCGAGCTCCGCCACGGTCCAGCGCCTCCCCTTGTCGATCTCGTTCGTCAGCGTCCAGGGCTGGAAGCACTGCACCTTTCCCCCTTGGACGAAGAAGGTCCTCCCCGTGAGCGGGCACGACTCGGTGGCGAGGTAGGCGACGAGAGGCGAGATGTTGGCGGGGTCCCAGGTGTCGAAGGTGCCCACATCCTCGGGTGCCGCCACGATGTCGGAGAGACCGGGCGTCGACTCGGTCATCCTCGTGCGCGCCGCCGGGACGACGGTGTTCACGCGCACGCCGTAGCGCGAGAGCTCCTGCGCCGTGATGACGCTGAAGGCCGCGATACCTGCCTTGGCGGCCCCGTAGTTGGACTGGCCGGGGTTGCCGAGCAGGCCCGAGGTCGACGACGTGTTGACGACCGTCGCCTTTACGTCCTTTCCCGCCTTCGACTGCTCCCTCCAGTAGGCGGCCGCCCAGCGGCTGGGCACGAAGTGGCCCCTCAGATGGACCGTTATGACGGCATCCCACTCGTCCTCGGTCATGTTGACGAGCACCCGGTCCCGGAGGATCCCGGCGTTGTTGACGAGGACGTGGAGGTCCCCGAAGGTCTCGACGGCGGTGTTGACGAGGCGCTGGCCACCCTCCCAGTCGGCGACGTCGTCGGCGTTGGCGACCGCCTCTCCCCCGAGCCTCTTTATCTCGTCGACGACCTGCTGGGCAGGGGACCTGTCGTCGCCGGAACCGTCGACGGCACCCCCGAGGTCGTTCACCACGACCTTCGCACCCTCGGCGGAGAAAAGGAGAGCGTGCTGCCGGCCGATGCCACGACCGGCTCCGGTGATTATGGCAACCCTTCCTTCGAGCGCACCCATTGTCGTCTCCTCTTCGAGCACCCGCGGGGCTCTGGCACCTTTCGCCCCGGCCGGAGAAACGGCCCCTACGCTCTCCAAACTGCCAGGTCACCCTGAAGGGCGCAAGACAGGCGGCTAGACCACGTAGAGGTACACGGTCGACCCGACACGGATCGACGCCCCGGCTCCCGGGTCTGTGTACACGACGAAACGGCCCTGCTGCGGGCCGTAGACCGCCACCTGCAGCCCGAGAGCCTCCAGCTGGTGGGCGGCCGTGCTCGCCGGCTCACCCGTCACCGACGGCACCGTCACGAAGGGGGGGCCGAGCGAGACCGTGAGGGCGACGGGCGTACCGGGTCTCTCCGACGAGCTTGCCGGCGGGTTCTCGCTGATCACGTAGCCAGCCTTGACCGTCGTCGAGTAAGCGCCGGGAGCCCTCTTCCATCCGAGTTGGTCGTTCGTCAGGTCGGTGACTGCCTCGGCGACGGGGAGCCCCACGACGTCGGGGACGATGCGCGGCTGCGGGCCCTTCGAGACGTAGAGCACGACCTTGGAGCCACGCGCCCTCGTGCCGGCGCCGGCGGAGGGATCCTGCGTCACGACGAGACCACTGTCGACGGCTGAGCTCCACTCGCGCGAGACGACCGGCACGAGATGGTCCCGCGTGATCGCCTCGGAGGCTCGGCCGAGCGTCCAGCCCTCCACGTCCGGAACCGCCACCGGCCGTGGACCCTTCGACTCGGTCACGATGATGACCGTCCCCGCTCGCTCGCGCATGCCCGCTCTGAGCGACTGCGCCAGGACGTCGCCGCCGGGGATGCTCAGGCTGTAGCGGTACCCGCCGATCACGAGAGAGAGGCCGGCGTTTCTGGCGACGGCCCGCGCCGTCGGGACGTTGTCTCCCACTATGCGCGGGACGACGTGCCCGTAGATGCCGTAGCGGACGACGGCGACGATCGCCCCGGCGGCGGCGAGGGCCGCCACGACGAGCACCGCCGCTAGCTTCATCCACCGCCTCGGCGAGAAGCGGGCGGAGCGATCGCGCCGGCGAGGTCCGAGCTCAGGGTGCCGAGCCTGCGCCGGGTCGGAGGACGTCACCGAGGGGGAAAGGGGCGGAACGGGCACCAGGGCACGAGCGTCCTCGACCGGCTCGGTCGCGGGCACGGCGAGAAGGGTCGCCTCCGCCCTCGGACCGGTCTGCAGACCCGGCGTCGTCGAGCCGGCCCGTTCCGCCTCGAACCACCCCGTCACACGGGCGAGCGGCAGGGGTGGGGCGGGGGGAAGCTG
>JASHRK010000411.1 GCA_030037405.1 Acidimicrobiales bacterium
CGTTGGGAGGCCGACCCGGTCGGCGCCATCGTCCCGCGGCTTCGGCCTTCTGGCGAGGGAGCAAGCGAGCTGGCACCCGAGGTCATCCTCGAGCGGGTGCGCTCCTATCTCGCCGCTGCCCTGCCGGCGTGGGACCCCTTCGGCGCAGCCGGGCCCTACGTGCGCCAGCTACCGGACGGGTAACCCCCAGAGGGGCATCCACCTTTCCTTGTCGGGCTCGATCTTCAGGTCCTCGGCGAGCACCTGCTGGAGGCGAAGCTCGCTCTCGAGATCCCGGTGCTCGCCGCCACCTGGCGCCGGGACGAAGGGATAGAAGGCCCCTCGCTTGTAGAGGTAGACCATGTAGGCGAGGGAGAGAGGGGCGGTGGCACCGGTCCCTGTGGCCGCCGCCGGGTCTGGGTGGAAGGCGAAGACCGAGCAGAGCAGCTGGGGACCGTACCCGTTCTCCTGCAGGGTGCTGTTCACGAGGTGGACCTCGTTGACGAGCCCTTGGAAGTCGCCGACCGAGAGCACTGCCCAGTGGTAGCCGTACTGGTCGTCCTTCTGGGCGACGCTAACGGGCGGCGCATCGCCCGCTCCCGGCCGGGACAGTCCGCCCGGATCCCCGCCCGGCCCGGCGTCGAGACCGAGGAGCTTCGCCGTCTCGGCCGCGGTATCGGCGAACGAGCGTCCGGCGACCGGCTTGTAGCAGACTCCGGCGTTACCGCTCGGGACGAGCGACTCGCTTGCCTGCAAGGTGATCTGGGCGCCCACGAGCCCGAAGAGGGCGTCGAGGTTCGCCTGCACGGGCTTGGTGCGCCCGAGGATCACGTCGAAGAGGCGGGGCATCCCGGGTCTCGCTCTCCTGTGCTCTCTGCTCGCCTGTGCTCTCAGGCGCTCTTGCTCATCTGAGCCTCGAGCTTGGCGAGCTGGTCGAGGCGGACCTGCAGGGGAGGGTGGGTCGCGAAGAGAGTCGAGAGGCTCGCTCCCTTGGCAAAGGCGGGGGCGAAGAAGAAGGCGTTGAAGTGCTCGGCCGACCGGAGGTCGCGAGTCGGGACCCGGCTCATCTCGCCCGACACCTTGACAAGGGCGTTCGCGAGCAGCCGCGGCTGGCCGATGAGGATGGCGCCGGAGCGGTCGGCGGCGAGCTCCCGGTAGCGGGAGAGCGCCCGGATGAGCATGAAGCTGATGGCGTAGAAGATCGCCGAGACGAGGAGAGCGGCCATCTCGAAGAGGACTATCTGGCCCGCACCCTGGTTACGGCCCCGCCCTCCCCGTCCGCCCATCCCGCCGAGGAGGTCGCTCCAAAGGAGCATGCGCGTCATGAAGCCGGCCACGATGCCGAGGAAGCTCGCCACCGTCATGACGGCGACGTCGCGGTGGGCGACGTGGCTCAGCTCGTGGGCGAGCACGGCCTCGAGCTCCGGCTTGCTCAGCCTGCGGAGGATGCCCGTCGTGACGCACACGACGGCGTGGTTCTGGTTCCGCCCCGTGGCAAAGGCGTTCGGCATGTCGGTGTCGGCGATGGCCACGCGGGGCTTCGGCATGTTGGCCATGGCACAGAGCCGGTCCACGACGGCGTGGAGCTCGGGCTGCTGCTGCTCGGTGACCACCTTGCCGTGCATAGCGAAGAGGGCGATCTTGTCGGAGCTGTAGTACTGGATGATCAAGAGCGCGAGCGGGATGATGATGATGATCGAGAGGCTCTTCACGAAGATCGCCAGCGCGGCGACGAGGATGGCGTAGAAGAGACCGAGCAGGAACACGGTCGTGAGCATGCGGGCCGTCAGGCCGCGGTCCACTGGGAAGCGGGACTTCGTCGACATCTCTCAGACTCCTTCGGGCGCTTCCTCGAGCGGCTCGGATGAAAGCAGCTCCTTCAGCTCCTCGAGCGTCACGCCCTCGTGGGGCAGGGTCAGGTCGGAGGGCACGATCGTGGAGGCGTCGACGGGCGAGCCCTCCTGGCGGACGCTCGACAGGAGCTCCTCGAGGCAGCTCGCGAAACCGCTCTCGTCGCCTGCCTCTATGGCGGTGTTGAGCTTGGCGTCCAACGCCTCGAGCTTGGCGAGGGAAGCTTCGGGAACGTCGTACTGACCCTCGTCGAGGATCCGGATGATCATGACTGCCCGCTGTCGCCGAGCGTGAACAAGCTGTCGTCTCCCTCTGCCGGCGACGACCCCGTTCCCGGTGCCGGGCTGGCCGGGGCGGCTGCCGGGCTGGCCGGGGCGGCTGCTGCCGTGCTCGTGTCCGTCTCGTCGGGAGCGCTCACCTCTTCGGCGTCTGTGACGTCTGCCGTGTCGGCCTCCTCGAGCGCGTCCGTGGCACCGGCCGGCCCGCCGTTGCTGCTCGCGGCCGGAGTCGATCCGCCTGTCGGGAGGGCGGCGCCAGGCGCCGCCGAGGGGAGCTCGCCTTTGAGCTGGGCGAGCTCCAGCTCCACCTGGCCCTGCTGGCTCGTCTTGTCGAGCTCGGCTTGGAGCGGGTCGCTCGAGCCGGTGAGATCGGTCAACGCCCCTGATTGCAGGAGCTCGTCGACGGCGCCTGCCCGGGCCTGCATGTTGGCGATCTTGTCCTGCGCCCGCTGCATGGCAAGGCCCGTGTCGCTCATCGACTCCGAGATGCCGGAGACTGCTTCCCCGATCTTCGTCTGGGCCTGGGCCGCCGTGTAGGAGGCCTTGAGGGTCTCCTTCTGGGTGCGGAAGGATTCGACCCGGGCCTGCAGAGCCTCGGTCGTGGCGATCAGCTTCTGCTCCTGCTGGACGAGCTGGTCATGCTGGACCTTCAGGGAGTCGAGCTGGGTCGCGATCCCGGAGCGGCGCGTGAGAGCCTCGCGTGCCAGGTCCTCGCGGTTCTGGGCGATGGCCTGGCGGGCCTGGTCCTGAAGCTTCGCCGCCGCCTGCTGGAGCTGTTGTGCCTGCAGCTCCAGCCGCTTGCGTGCCGTCGCCACGTCGGCGACTCCCTTGCGGACCTGCTGCAGCTGCTCGAGCTGCTTCTCGTAGGAGAGGTCGAGCGTGTCGCGCGGGTCCTCGGCGCGGTCAAGGGCCTTGTTCGCCTTGGCCTGCACGATGGACGTCAGGCGCTTCATCACTCCCATGGGCACACCTTTCTCGGCGACTTGAGCAGAGTTCCCCGCTCGCCAGTCACGTTCACTCGTGCAGTCGGTCGTTCCGTCGTCTCGCCATTCAGTCTACGTCCCGCGCGCCTCGGTCACCTCGCGAGAGACGCTCCATCGGGCAAGTAGCGTCGTTCCCATGAAAGATCGTCTCTGCCTGCTGACGGTGCACGCCCACCCTGACGACGAGGCCTCGAAGGGTGCCGGGACCGTCGCCAAGTACCACGCCGCCGGGGTGAGGACCGTGCTCGTGACGTGCACCGGCGGGGAGGAGGGAGACATCCTCAACCCGGCGATGGACACCCCGGAGGTCCGTGCGGACATCGCGGCGGTCCGGGCGAGAGAGCTCGCTGCCGCGGCCTCGATCATCGGCTACGACGAGGTCGAGCTTCTCGGGTACCGTGACTCGGGGATGCCCGGGACAGAGGCGAATTCGCGCCCCGACTCCTTCGCGGCCGCCCCGCTCGAGGAGGCGACGGGAAAGCTCGTCGAGATAATCCGGCGGGTGCGACCCCATGTCATCGTCGCCTATGGAGACGATCACAGCCGCTATCCCCACCCCGACCACATCCGAGCTCACGAGATAGCCCGTGACGCGTTCGAGGCCGCCGGCGACGGGTCGCGTTTCTTGGAGGCGGGAGAGGCCTTCTGGCCGCTCAAGCTCTATTACACGCTCTGGTCGCGCCAGCGGGTCGTCGAGATGCACGAGAAGTTCCGTGAGCTCGGCATGGAGTCGCCCTTCAACGAGGATTGGTTCGAGGGAGACGACGAGCCCGAGCCGATAACCACGACGATCGACGTGAGCGACTTTGCCGACGTGCGCCGGGAGGCACTCCTCGTCCATGCCACGCAGATCGATCCCACGTCGAAGTTCTGGTTCGGCC
The DNA here is from genome assembly GCA_030037405.1 of Acidimicrobiales bacterium. Classification (GTDB taxonomy): domain Bacteria; phylum Actinomycetota; class Acidimicrobiia; order Acidimicrobiales; family Bog-793; genus JOPF099. The sequence continues at coordinate 3,973 of JASHRK010000411.1, forward strand.
TCCCCCCCGAGGTGGCGCGGGAGATCTACCCCTTCGAGGACTATCAGCTCGCCCGCAGCCGGGTGGAGAGCGAGATTCCCGAGTCGGATCTCTTTGCCGGGGTCGGCCTCGAGGTGAGGACCTGAGCGAACGAGCCCGAGCGGCGGCGCGCTTATGCTGGCTCCGACGTCACCGGGCCGCCCGCAGAGGTCTCGGTTGACCGGCACGTGGATGCCACGGCTCTAGCCCAAGGAGGACGAGATGGCGAAGTGGCTCACGCAAGAGTGGCTTGACGAGGGGCGCCAGCTAGCCGAGAGTCAACCGGAGCGCCCGGGCGCCACGGCGCGGATGCAATACGTGATCACAGGCGCGCCGGACGGCGACGTCAAGTACTACTGGGTGCTCGAGAACGGCAAGCTTCTAGAGTCGAAGCTCGGCGAGGACGACGCCGCCGAGGTGACGCTCACCCAGAACTACGAGGACGCCATGCGCATCCAAAAGGGCGAGCTCGACGCCAATGCCGCCTTCATGCAGGGCCGGATCAAGGTCACGGGCAACATGGCCAAGCTCATGTCGCTTCTTCCGATCACGAATTCCCCCGAGTACAAGGCGCTCCAGGTCGAGATCCTCGCCAAGACCGAGTTCTGATCACGGCGGTCCTACGGGCGGCCCTACAGAGAACGGCCACGCCCGGCGCGCAGACGCCGCCTCCAGTCGCTGAGGATGACACGGGCGGCGTTGTAACCGGGGATTCCGGAGACGCCGCCGCCCGGATGAGCTGAAGCGCTCGCGATGTATAGCGCAGGCACTGGGCTGCGGTAGTTCGCATAATGGGCGGCCGGACGGCGCAGGAATAACTGATCCAGGGTGATCTCTCCATGATGGGGATTGCCGCCGGGGAGGCTGAGGATATCCTCGAAGTCAGAGGGCGCCAGAATCTGCTCGTGGATAATCGAAGCTTCAAAGCCTGGTGCGTACCCCGCGAGAGTCTCGCGCACGCGCTCGAAGATGAGCCCGTGCTTGCCTTCCCATGTGCCCTCCAGAGGCTTAAAGGGGACATGGCCGCCATATATATCTAAAAGATGTCGTCCTGGTGGAGTCAAGGTCGGGTCGACGACGCTTGGAGTCAAGACGGTAAGGTAGGGGCGCCGCGCAATCATATTCCGCCTAACATCATCGTAAGCAGTCTCCATATAATCGGTGCTGGGAGCGATTCTGACTTGCGCGGGATAGCCGAACTCGAGATCGGCAAAGTTGAAGTCCCTGTACCTAGGCAAGTTCTCAATCGCAAGATGAACCTTGAAGGCGGTCGAGGTCGCGTGGAAATTACGTATGTCTCGGACGAACTCGTCCGGTAGCACCTCGGGATCGAGGAGTTGCAGGAAGGTGCGCCGGGCGTCGGCGTTTGCCACCACGACCTTGGCGGTGATCTCCTCTCCTGAGGTCAGAAGGACGCCGCTTGCCCGACCGCCCCTGACGACAACGGACCCGACTTCCGCGTTCGTCCGCACCTCCATGCCGAAGCGCTCGCCAGACAGGACGAGGGCGTCGGCAATCCTGCCCATTCCGCCGCGAACAAGACCTGTGCCGCCGGCAGTCGTGTTGTTGTCACGCAGGTACGAACGTAGGAGGAGGTAGGCAGTGCCAGGCGCCCTGATGCTCGTGGTCTGTCCGGCTGCTCCGGCCGGGTAGTAGCCGAGGGCGATCTTGACGACGTCTGATTCGAACCAGCGGCTCAGGTAGTCGAACGCGCTCTGCGTCATCACGTCGTAGAGGTCGTAGAAGCCTGTCGTCAAGTCCCTGAAACGCCAGGCGAAACGCAAGAGGTCTCTCCGATCGGACAGGCGCCGCGACGCAGGATCTGGAGGGATCTGCCACATGAGCCTTCGCATGACACGGGCGAGCCGCTGCAGCTGTGCAACGTAGGCGGGGTAAGCCTCGGCATCCTTCACGGAGAACCTCGCGAATTCGGCGCACAGGCGTCTCGTGTCCGGCCAGAGGACGACATAACGCCCGTCGTCGAGGAGTTGGATCTCGGGTGGCAGAGGCAGCACCTCGAAGCCAAACCGTTGGAGCTCAAGATCGACGATCACCTTCGGCTGAAACAACCCCATCACGTGCGCCGCTGTGTTCACCCTGTATCCCGGCCACGTCTCCTCGGTGACGGAGGCGCCCCCGACGAGCGGCCGTCGCTCCAAGACGCACACAGAGAGCCCTGCCTTTGCCAGGTAGGCACCGCAGACGAGACCATTGTGACCGCCGCCGATAATGGCGGCGTCGTAGGACCGGGTCATCGCTGCGATGAGGCGAGCCCCTGGATCTAGGGCTCCGGTCCCGTGGCTACGGGGGCATCGCTTCGGCGGGACCAGTCGCTCCAGGAGCCTACGTACAGCTTCGCGTCGACGAAGCCGGCGAGCTCGAGGCCGAGGAGGAGGTGACAAGCCTGGACGCCCGAGCCGCAGTAAGCGACTATCTCTCTCGCATCGCCTGCTCCGAGATCACCGTAGAGGGCCTGCAGCTCCGGGACCGACCGAAAGCGTCCGCTCGCCCCGATGTTCACCTCGTGCCATGGGGCGCTGCGAGCGCCTGGTATGTGACCGGCGCGAGGATCTTGATGAGCGACTTCGCCCCGGTACCGGTCAGGCGACCTGGCGTCCAGCAGGAGAACGTCGGAGCGGAGCTGCCGGACCTGATCGTAGGTCCTCGTCCAGTCGGTCCGGGGCGGGAGAGCTGTGAAGTCACCCTCCGGTTTGGGAAGGGACGCTCCCTCTTCGAGCGGACCGGTCCAGGCCTGCAGCCCACCGTCCAGCACGGCCACGTCTTTTCGTCCAAAATAACGGAAGAGCCAGCGCAGCCGAGGAGAAGGAAACGTGTCGTCGTAGACGACGACACGGTCTGTCGCGTTGATGCCGAGTTGGCGCATACGCGACTCGAACTCTCGTGCCGTCGGCAGTGGATGCCGGCCGGGCCCGCTGCTTCCGGTGAGATCCCGCTCGATATCCGCGTAGATGGCCCCTGGGATGTGGCCGTGCTCGAATCCCTCCTCGTTCGAGCGCCCGTCCAGGTAGTAGCGCGTGTCGACGACCTGGAGCCCATCTTCGCCCAGGTGTGCTGAGAGCCACTCGCCCGACACGAGCGGGCCGAACTCACCCATCACAGCTCCGGTCGCAGGACGACTCCGCTGCCGACGAGGCTCATGAGATCCATGCCAGCTCGAAACTACCGCTCCCTAGCGCGACTCCTGTCGCGCCCTCTGGAAACCCATGGACGTTGCCTCGCATTAAGTCGACAGTCTTGTTGTACGTGCCGATGATGTAGCCGCCTTCGTTGTAGTCGATCACTTCCATCTCGTGTTGGATCTCGCAACGTTTGGCAGCGTCGAGGGTGGAGTTCGCGGCTTTGTACAACGAGTAGTAGCGCTCGTTGTCGAAGTGACACTCGTTGTAGATGGAAACGGGCAAGTTGGACTGCGCCGCTTGGCTCAGATACGGGTTGTAGCCCCAGAAATCCTGCGCGAAGATCCACTTCAAGTAGTTCGGGCCGTAGAAGTCGCCGGTAGTGAGCTGTCGGATCTGAATGTCCACATTGGCCGCCTTTGCGTTCTGTTGGAAGACCTCGGCAGACTCGACGACGCCGGTGGCAAAATTGGCTGTCACCAGCTCCAGCTGGAGATTCTCTCTTCCGGCCTGCTTGAGTAGGAACTTAGCCTTGTCTACGTCTTGGTGACGCTTCAGGGACGAGTCGTAGCAAGGGTCGTGGTTGCCAAAGATGTCGTTCCCGATGGCTGCGAATCCATCGAACGCGTCCGCGACAAGTTGCTTGCGGTCGACGATGTAACGAAACGCTTGGCGGACTCGGACATCTTTGAACGGTTCTTGATCGACTCGCATCGTGAACGGCGTCCACTGGCCGGTCTTCGATACGAGCGCCGTAAGACCTTGACCGCGCGCTTGGCTCGCGAGGGGGAGGGCGGCTTCAGCGAACACGTCGATCTCGTTCGTCAGGAGAGCGTTGTATGCCGAGTTGTCGTCGGAGAAGTCGAGGATTGTGAGCTGGTCGAGATAGGGGAACCCGCTCTCGTAGTAGTGCTCGTTCCGCGTGAACACGCTCTGCTGGCCCGGTGTGAAGCTCTTGTACTTGAAGGGCCCCGTGCCGATCGGCCGCTTGGGGTCGTAACCGACCGGAATGATCCCGTAGGAGTAGCTGTCCGTGAGCTGCAACGGCAGCGTGGCGAACGGCACGCTGGAGGTAAAGCGCACCGTTCGCTTGTCGAGGGCCTTGAATCCGTTGTACTCAAGAGAGTGAATCGCGGGCTCACCTTCCAAGGGGTCCTTCGGGTTGAGGATGCGCTGGAAGCTGTAGATGATGTCCTCGGCGGTCACGTCCTTGCCGTTGTGGAACAAGAGACCGGGCTTTAGCCGCACGGTCCAGGTCTTGGCGTCCTTGCTTGGAGTGAGCTCCTCGGCGAGCTCCAGCTCGACGCTCTTACCGTCAAGTGCCAGTGTCACGAGTCCGTTGTAGAGAGCGAGGACGCGGAGCGTGTCGATGAGCACCACCTGCTTCTGAGCATCGATGGTGTCGGAGCTTGACCCACCGAGCACGGCAACGCGGAGGTTGCCACCTCGTCTTGGAGTGACAAGGGGATCGGCCCGCCTCGGTGCTGTGCCAGGCGTGCTGCCGGACCGAATCGCACCGGTTGCGAGGACTGCTCCAGCTGCGACCGATCCCCGGAGCATGTCGCGACGGGACAGCGCACGCCGAGGGTTTGTCGGTAAACCGGATGAAGGTATCTCGGACATGTGGACACTCCCTTCTGGAGGACTTTCTCTGATCGTTAACGTGAGACCTTGGAGTTGGGTGCGGCGGAGTTGGGTGCGGCCGCTGACTTCCCGGCGAGCGTCTGGAAGAGCTCGTGCGCCTCGGAGGCTGACAGACCCTCGTGCACAACGCCGCGGACGGCGGCAAGCATGGCTGGCGGGCACTTCGACTGGAATATGTTCCGACCCATGTCGACACCCGCTGCACCTTGGGACATGGCGCGCGCCGACATGGAAAGGGCGTTGAGCTCGGCGACCTTCTTGCCCCCGGCAACAACTATTGGCACCGGGCAAGTCGAAGTGACGATCTCGAAGCCATCGTCGACGAAGTAGGTCTTCACGAACTGGGCTCCGAGCTCGGCGCATATCCGGCTTGCAAGAGCGAGATAGCGCGAGTCACGGACGAGGTCGCGCCCGACTGCGGTAACGCCGAGCACGGGCATACCAACGCGGTAGCCGGCGTCCACGATCTGAGTGAGATTGTGCACAGACTCGGTCTCGTGCTCGCCGCCGATGAAGACTTGCACGGCCACCGCCTGGACGTTCATCCTCACGGCGTCGTCCATGCCGACGGCGACTCGCTCGTTGGAGAGCTCGCGGAGGATGCTCGGTCCCCCCGATGCACGCATGACGACGGCCTTGGTATAGCTGGCCGGGACAGTCGTGCGAAGAATCCCTCGTGTGAGCATGAGGGCGTCTGCGAGGTCGATCATGGGGAGGATGCTCAAGTCGATGCGCTCGAGTCCCGTGGTCGGCCCTTGGAAGTATCCGTGGTCACAGGCGAGCATCACCGTGCGGCCCGACGGGAATATGCGCGCCATCCGGTTGCTCATTCCCCAGTCGTACGTTGCCGCATCCGTCGGTCGGTCGCCTGCCGTGACGACGTTGATCGGCTCAGTGCTGGACTCGGCGTCTGGCATCGCCTATCCCTCAGGTTCCTGCTGCGCGCCAAAGCGGGCGAGCAACGCCGCGATCGGCAATCTTGACGAGAGCGCCGTTCAGCTCGAGCCACCGCTCGAAGAGGGTCTCGTAGGCGGCGCTCTTGGCTCCGTCCGGGTCGACCACACGATCCACTCCGCTGAGCATCGCGGTGGCGTCGCCCGGGCTTCGCCAGAGTCCCGCCCCCACACCGGCGTAGATCGCGGCTCCGAGTGCAGTCGACTCCTTGACCACGGGGATCTCCACAGGGACGCCCAAGGCGTCGGCCACGATATGTGGCCAGAGGACACCTTTGGCGGCTCCTCCGGTGAGAGTCACCGGACCGGGTCCCACGCCAACCAGCTCCTCGACGACTCTGAGATGTGCAAGAGAGACGTAGGCGGCGCTCTCCTCGATCGCCCGGAAGCAAGCTGCAAGCGCCGACCCGGCAGGGTCGGAGACGTCGAAACCGACGAAGGCCGGAGCCGCATGGATCCATCGGGACGCCTGCATCACATTCGAGAAGATGCCGAAGACCCCGTTGGCACCCGGCGGCAGCTCGGTAGCCAACCCTTCGAGGAACTCGTACGGATCCTTACCCGCGGAAGACGCCCGTAACTTCTCGACATCGCAGAAGCCGTCTCGAAACCATCGCATCACGAGCCCACAGGCGAAGCCGATCCCCTCGATCATCCAGCGATCGGGAATGGTGTGGCAAAGAGTGCGCAGCCGAGCCTGTGGGTCGATGACAGGAGCGTCCAATACGGTGGTGAGTTGCCAGTGCGACCCGCCGACGATCGTCGCTCGACTCGGATCGGCTGTCCCGAGACCCACGAGCGCAAGCTGGGTATCGGCGCCCGCTGCCACGACCGGCGTCCCCGCCCGCAGACCTGTGTGGTAGGCGGCTTGAGGCGTGACTGCGCCAACGACGCTGCCGGCTTCCACGACGGGGGGGAAGATGCGGCCGTCCAGCCCGCAGAGGTCGATGATCTTGTCCGACCACTGCCGTTTCGACAGCTCGAACATACCCGAGCTGGAGCCGATCGACGCTTCTGTGGAGAACTCTCCGCACAGTCGCGTCGTGACCCAGTCGGCGAGCATGCCCATTCGCTTCGTTGCCTCGAGAATTTCCGGTTGCCTTCGCGCGAGCCAGAGAAAGCGTGCGGGTGCGGTGATCGCCACCCAGTCGCCGGCGTGGGCATATATCTCCTGGGCGGCACCAGAAGAGACAAGTTCCCGTGCCTCGTCGGCGGCTCGCGAGTCGATGTTCGGACAAGCCCAGATCTCGGTATCGTCTGGCCCGTAGAGGACCATTCCCTCGCGCATGCTCGTCGCCGCCACGGCCGCGACGGAAGCCGGCGCGGCCGTGGCGGCAATTAGTGCCTCGCGTATGCAGTCGCAGATAAGGCGCCAGTTGGTCGCGGTGTCGAAATTCTGTGAGCCAGGCACGCCCTGCACGGCGGGGTGGACGTACTCGCGTTGGCCAGCGGCGAGCTGGTTGCCCTTGGTGTCGAACAGGACAGCTCGACAGCTCCCCGTCCCGACGTCGATGGCAAGAAGGAGTGGCCCGACGCCGCATCTCATTGGTTGATCCCCACGGGCTTGTCGGCTGCAGACCCAAGGCCGGTCAGGAAACGTTCGAGCTCCGCTACGACCATCTCCGCTCCCTGAGCGAGCGACTCATGTGTAGCGCCGCCGAGATGGGGCGTGATGATCACGTTCTCGTGGCGGAGGAGACCTATTTCCCGTTCCTCGGTGTCATGTCGATAGACGTCAAGGGCAGCACCGGCGATATGGCCGCGAGCGAGAGCTTCGTCCAGAGCGGACTCGTCGATCAGCGTCTCGCGGGCGGTGTTGACGAGAAAGGAGCCGGGTCGCATGCGACCGATGCTCTCGGCATCTAGCAGGTTGCTGGTCTGCGGAGTCGCACGAGCGTGCAGCGATACGAAGTCCGAGCGTTCGAGGAGCTCCTCGAGGGTGGCCACAGGCTCGAGATGCGGTCGCCGGCGTACCTCTACCTGAGGGTCGTAGGCGAGAACGTCCATGCCGAAGGGAAGAGCTCGGGAGGCCACCCGGCGACCTACGTTGCCGAACCCGACAAGGCCGAGCGTCTTGCCGCGGAGATCGTGGCCGAGAAAGCGCCGACCCTCCCAGTTGTCACGGACTTGACCACCCCTGTCGACGAACCGCTGCGCGCTCGGGAGCCAACGGGCGAGCATCACGAGGAAAGCGATGGTCAAGTCGGCGACGGCGTCGGCGTTCTTCCCCGGTGTCGTCACGAGCGGAATTCCCCTCGCCGCCAAGGCTCGGGTGTCGACGTTGACCGGCCCGCCGCGAGCACAGCAGACGAGCTTCAAGTTGTCCGAGCTGGCGAGCACCTCCTCGGAGACAGGAGCGCCGTGCACGACGAGGATCTCGACACCCTTCATGTGCTTGGAGATCTCGGCCGGGTCGCCTTCGTACTCCCGCAGGGACCGTTCGGACTGCGTCGTCGACCGCTTAGCGGCGTTGGGGCGAATCTGCAGGTAGGTGACGTCATGGGTCGTCTCGAGCGTGGTGAAGGCCTGCTCGAAGTATCGGGTCGGCATGTACGAGTCGCCGACTACCAGGACTCGCACGGAGAAGTCCTTGGTCGATGCGGTGACATAATCCTAGGATAATGTAATCCTAAGTTCGGGTCTAGAGTGATCCGACCAACTAGCCTGGAGGAGCATGCCGGAAGCAGTGGAGGCGCTCGGATACGGCGCAAGGCGGCGAGGAGCTCAACTTCCCGCTCCTTCGATCGCCCGTAGATCCCCCATGCCTCTCTACGCCCAGCTCGCGGATGCCCTCGAACAGGAGATAGTCAGCGGCCGGTGGGAGCCGGGAAGCCGCGTCCCGAGCGAGGCGGAGCTCTGTGAGCACTTCGCGCTCTCGCGCACGCCGGTCAGGCAGGCGCTCAGCCGGCTCGAGCAGCGCTGCCTGATAGCGCGGCGCAGAGGACAGGGTTCGTTCGTGGAGTCGACTCAGTCGGCTCTCTGGCTGTTGCAGGCGTCCGAAGGTTTCTTCCAGGACGAAGTCGACCGGCGGGGTCACACCGTGACCTCCCAGGTCATCCGAGCCGAGGAGACGACGCTACCCGCGAGGTGCTGCGACGCTCTCGACCTCGAGCCGGACAGTACGGGTGCTGTCCTCGAGCGGTTGCGGTCTATCGAGTGGAACGTCTCGTTGTATGTCGTCAATTACCTTCCCGCTCGCCTCTCCTCGGCTGCCCTGACCTTCGTCAACCCGAACGAGTCGCTGTATCGGCGGCTGCGCGAGAGGATGGGAGTCGAGCCGGCGGGAGGCCGCCGCCGGCTGCGAGCCGTCGCTGCCGACGCCGCGGTGGCGAAGCGCCTCGAACTGCCGGTCGGGGCACCGGTCGCTTTTATCGAATCAATCACCTGGGACGCGCAGCTGCAGCCCTTCGACTACTACGAGGCGTGGCTGCGAACGGACCGTGTCCAGGTTGACGTCTACAGCACGGGTGCCTCCGCCAGCCTGGCGCTCCCTCTCCAGGCGGAGTCGCGTGATGCGTCCTGACAGTCCTGACAGGGTGGCGGTAGGCCGTTGAAATACCGCTTCGAGACAAATGCGATCCACGGCGGCGAGGTCGATCTCGGGACCGGGTCGGTGACGGTGCCGATCTTCCAGACGTCGACTTACCGTCTTGATCACCCAGGTACCGATCACGCTTATGTCTACTCACGCGCGAGCAACCCGACACGTGCGGCCCTCGAGGCCGCTCTGAGCACAATCGAGGATGCCAATTGGGCTGTGGCGTACGCGTCGGGAATGGCCGCCACTGTCGCTGTCACGTCGCTACTGGACCCCGGCGACCACCTCGTCCTGTCCGACGACGTGTACGGCGGGACTTATCAGTACGTCGTGGACGAGCTCAGCCGCTACGGCATCGAGCATCGCTTCGTCGACACGTCCGACATCGGCGCAGTGCGAGATGGGTGTACCGAGCGCACGCGCATGCTCTGGGTCGAGACCCCGAGCAACCCTCTCCTCAAGATCTCCGCCGTCGAGCAGCTGGCAGCTGAAGCGCACGGACGCGGAGCCATGCTCGTGGTCGACAACACCTTCGCGTCACCATGCCTCCAGCGTCCCTTGAATCTCGGGGCCGATATCGTCGTCCACTCGACTACGAAGTATCTCGGCGGTCACAGCGATCTTCTCGGGGGTGCGGCGCTTGGTCGGGAGAGCGGGACAGGGGAGCGCCTTCGGCTTCGACAGGCAATCTCGGGATCCGTGCCCGGGCCGATGGACTGCTTCCTCACCCTGCGCGGGATTCGTACGCTTCCGGTGCGGATGGAGCGTCATTGCGCGAACGCCCGGAAGGTGGCGGAGTTCCTCGAGACGCACCCCTCTGTGGGCGAGGTCCGCTACCCCGGGCTTGCCAATCACCCGGGTCACGAGGTGGCGAGCAAGCAGATGAGCGACTATGGCGGCATCGTCTCGTTTCGTGTGAAGGGCGGCCCCGACGCCGCCCGAGCCTTCGTCGAGGCGACGAATCTCTTCGCGCTCGCAGTCAGTCTCGGCAGTGTCGAGTCCCTCTGCGAGATACCGGCGCTCATGACGCACGCCGTCGTGGAGGAGGGAGCTGCGTCCACTGATCCGGCGCTCGTGCGACTGTCGGTGGGGCTGGAGCACGTCGACGACCTCATCGACGACCTGGGTCAGGCGCTCGACAAGACCGGTTGTGAGAGCCCGGATGCGTAGACGACCAGAGGTCCAGACGAGCTGAGCTGGGTCCCTCGCGACCTCGCTTCACGAGGAAAGGAAGCCAGAAGGCAAATGAGCGAAGAGGACGTCGTGCAGTGCACGCCCCTCGCGCTGATGGCGCAGGTGCCGCCCTACCTGTCCTCGGCGCGTACGGGCATGCGGTTGAAGGCCGGCCTCAAGCGGACAGCTTTCTTTCCTGTCATCGGCCCGATCGCTCAGTCCTTCCGCATGCACAACACGTACCTGAAGCCGTGGATTGTCACGGACGCGGACGTGGAGTACCGGGCTATTCGCGAGCATGCCGGTCTTCTCGACGTCACAGGAGAAGAAGTCGTCGAGGTGGTCGGTGCCGATGCGCTCGAATGCATGAACAGCCTCGTCGTCCGCGATGTCGCTCGGATGCAGGACGGAACCTGTCGCTACGCGGTCATGTGTTACGACTACGGCGGCATTGTCGAGGACGCCGTGCTTGCCCGCTTCAGCAAGGAGCGTTTCTGGTGGGTCGGCGGCCCTGCGGCGGCAGAGCAGTGGATCTATACGAACTCGCTTGGCTTCGACGTCGAGATCCACAGCTACCTCGACGA
>JASHRK010000412.1 GCA_030037405.1 Acidimicrobiales bacterium
TGACGATGTCGTCGTAGCCATGTCGCTTGAGGAGCTCTACGACATGCTCTGCCATCGGCCGGTTCGCCATCGGGAGCATCGGCTTGGGCTGGTTGGCGGTGAGCGGCCGGAGGCGTGTCCCCTCCCCTCCGGCCATGATCACGGCCTTCACGGTGCCTGCACCCTGCCCGTCGGGGTGGCGGGGCCATGCGCCCCGGGCACCGCCGCCACCGCCGGGCTGCCGCGCTCCTGCAAGGCGCGGCGGGCATGGGGGACGTACGAGACAGCCGCGGCCAAGCTCAGCGCGAGGGCAGGGACGAGGAGGACCCAGGTGGCGATGGCGATCCCGTGGGCGAGAGCGCCTGGGCCGTCTGCCAGCAGGAAGAGCGGGAAACAGCACATGAGGCCGAAGGTCCCGGCCTTTCCCACGAACAAGACGTCGATGCGAGGCGCTCCTGCGGCTGCGAGGAGGACGACGGCGAGGGAGACGACGAGCTCGCGGACGAGCACGACAACTGCCAGCCAGGCCGGGACGGCTCCGTAGACGGCGATGGCTACGACGGTGGCGCCGAGGACGACGCGATCCGCCGTCGGGTCGAGGACCTTGCCGAGAGTCGTCACCTGGCCGAACCGGCGGGCGACGTATCCGTCGACGAAGTCGGTGATCCCGGCGAGAGCCAGCATGGCAAAGGCAGCGATGCGCTCGCCCTCGCCGAACAGCAGCCAGAGCGAGCAGGCGACGAGCCCGAGGCGTCCCACCGAGAGGAGGTTCGGGACCGTCCAGATCCGCTCGAGACCCTGCCCGTCGTCTGCTGCCACGTGCCCAGTCTACGGGGCCTCTTCCTGCGGTCCTCGTGCTCTTGCCCGATGTCGGCCCTCCAGCCGACCCCCTCTCGTCGTCAGAAGATCCTTGCCTCGAGACCTGCTGCGAAGGTGGCCCCGAGCTCGGTCGCCGCCTCGGCCTCGAGCTCCCCGACGGGACCCACGACCTCGAGCACGGGGAGGACGCGGCGCCACCTGAGACCGGCCACGACGCGCTCCACGCTCGTGGCGGCTCCCGTGGTGTCGGTGTCCCCCTTGACGAAAAGCGCCCAGGGCAGACCGGCCGTCTTGTCCAGGCATGGGTGATAGATGCGCTCGAGGAAGTCCTTCACGGCGCCGCTCATGTACCCGAACCTCGCTGGCGTGCCGATGATTATCCCGTCGGCGCCGAGAACGTCGTCAGGCCCGGCGTCGAAGGCGTCGAGCATCACCACCTCGCTTCCCGGGGAGGCTGCCTCGGTCGCCGCCCCGTGCACGATGGCGGCGAGCCCGGCTGTGTGACCTGCCCGCGAATGCGATACGAGGAGCAGCTTCACAGACCGAGGAGCCGGCTTGCTAGTCCTCGTCGAGCGGAGTCACGTACGCGGCGTGTATTCCCCCGTCGACGAGAAACGTGGACGCCGTGATGAACGAGGCGTCGTCGGAGGCGAGAAAAGCCGCCGCGGCGGCGATCTCTTCGGGCTCGGCGAACCGGCCCATGGGCACGTGGACGAGCCGCCGGGCGGCGCGGTCGGGATCGCTCGCGAAGAGCTGGCGGAGAAGAGGAGTGTTGACCGGACCCGGGCAGAGAGCGTTCACCCGTACTCCTCTGCGGGCGAACTGCACGCCGAGCTCTCTCGAGAGGGCTAGCACTCCCCCCTTCGAAGCGGTGTAGGAGATCTGGGAGGTGGCGGCGCCGAGCACGGCGACGAAGGAAGCGGTGTTGATGACGCTCCCGCCACCGTGCTCGAGCAGGCGCGCGATGCCTGTCTTGCAGCACAGGTAGACACTCGTCAGGTTTACCTCCTGCACCTTCCGCCAGGCGGTGAGGTCCGTCGCGAGGATGGAGTCGTCCTCGGGTGGCGAGATGCCGGCATTGTTGAAGCAGACGTCGAGGCCACCGAAGTGGGCGATGGTTGTCTCGTACATCGTCTCGACCTGGCTCATGTCCGTGACGTCGGCGTGGACGAACAGGCCGCCGATCTCCGAGGCAAGGGCGGTGCCGGTCTCGTCGTCGACGTCGGCGACGGCGACTTTCGCGCCCTCCCTCGCGAAGCGCTTCGCCGAGGCCCTCCCGATGCCGCTGGCGGCGCCTGTGATCACCGCTACCTTCCCCTCGAGACGTCCCATCACCTCTCCTCCGTCCAGATGAACACGTTCTTAAGCTGCCTGGAACCGACCGCGGGCGCCACCTCTAGGAGGTTGGTTTGCCGGCGGGCGGGGTGTCGGCAGGAGGTTGCTCCGAGGTGCAGTACATGCAGCGGTGAGCCTCCGAGGGGATGTCGGAGAGGCATTCCGTGCAGGTCTTGGTGGTCGTGGGTGGCCCGTACACGGTCGTCCCCTGTCTTGCCATGTAGGCACGGTACGGGACGACGACTACGAAGTACACGACCGCCACGAAGATCACGAAGAAGATGATGGCCCCGATAAATGCGCCGAGGTCGACGCGTTGACCGTTGACGGTCCACCCCACGCCCTTGCCGTTGACGCCGCCCCCTGCGATCGAGTTCACGAGTGGCGTGATGATGTTCCCGGTAAAGGAGTCGATGAGCCCTTCGAAGGCGAGCGCGATCACCAGACCCACGGCGATCACTATCAGGTTGCCCTGCATGAGGAAGTTCTTGAACCCGTTGAACATCCGTGCTCCTCTCCGCCGACGGCCGCGCCCAAGCCGTCGGGACCTGAGTCGTGAACCACGGTCCTTGGCGCGCGCGCATACTAGGGCGGTACCGTTCGAGGCGGGTCGGTCGTTCCGGTGCGGGGACGCGGCGACAGGGCCGGTACGAGGCCGGCTCAGGCGGAACTGAGGTTTGGGTCAGGTGGTCGAGGCGTCTGTCTGCTCCCGGATGTAGTCCTCGAGCTCGCGGGCGCTCGCCTCGCGTCCCATCTGCCTCAACCAGGCAATCGTCTGGCGTATCTCGGCGTAGACGGCCTCCTCGTCGACCGTCGTCACGTGCGCTGTATCGTCAATCATTCGAATCCCTCCTGGTAAGTGTGTCGGCACGTACTGCCAGGAGGTTGAGCTTTACGAGACGAGCTGTCCCCGGCGGGAGGTCATCCTCACCCGGTAGAGGAGTAGGTGCTCCCGTTCACTGCGAGAGACTGAACGTCAGTCCATCCATCGGGAAGGTTTCGGTCCCGCTCGTAGAACAAATCTCTACGCCATATTCCAGCTGTGTCGGCACGTCGTCCGCATTGGCATAACCGTTCGCAACCTCCCACTGCCAAGCGGCGAGAATGTCGACCGAGCCCGAGCTCACCTGGTCATCTCGGAAGAAGATGTACTCGCAGTTGGCCTCGTTGGCGGCATCGCAATCGCTGCCGAGTGCCAGGAAGTGATACGCGACCCCGTCGAGTGTGACCGCCTGCGAGTCAGAAGAAGCCCCGCCTTGACCTACACAGTCGTTCTGATCAGACCCCGGCTCGGCGCAGTCACCCCAATAGTCATCTGTCCCTGTCCACTGGTTCCAGATCATCGTCTCGTTGGTCCAGTCGTCGGTCCAGAGGTCATACGCCGCGTCCCAGGAACCTGCTGACGGGTAGTCCTCCGAGAACGTCGAGGTGATGGAAGACCAGCCAGAAATGGGCGTCGTGGAGGGACTGTCGCGCCCCCCGACGTCGTACTCGGTGTCGGGATAGGTCTCTACCTCGCCGTCGATGTTCGGCTGGTCCGAGGTGACGTACCAGGAACTCTGATTGCAGACGTAGAGGGTCTGCGGACCAGCGCCACCGTTCCAAGCGTCGTTGTTGACCCACCAATATTGGTAACCGTCATTGGGGTCGGTGTTGTCCGTGTCTTCCGCGTTGCTGGTGGAGAACGTCGGGTCCGTGCAGGAGGCACCCGAAGGTGCCGTCGTCGTCGTGGTCGTAGTCGTGGGTGCCGTCGTCGTCGTAGTGGTCGTAGTCGTGGGTGCCGTCGTCGTGGTGGTCGTGGGTGCCGTCGTCGTAGTAGTGCTCGTCGTCGTGCTTGTCGCAGTAGTGCTCGTCGTCGTAGTCGTCGGAAGGTCAGTCGTTGTCGTAGTGCTGGTGGTGGTCGGAGGATCGGTGGTAGTCGTGGTGTCGGCACCAGAGCTCGAGAACGCCGAGACAAAGGCGGCCTCGGACAACGGATCGGTCGCCGACGGGAGCGGGTTGGCTCCTGCGTCCCAGGCAATGACGTTGTTGACGTCGTTCTTGGCGATCCACGCCGCCGTCTGCTGCACGAAGTAAGGGTCGTCACCTCCTCCGACTGTCCTCCCGGAGGTCGTTCCAAGTCCCCACTCAGGAAGCGCCAGGGGCTTTGCCTGCTCGGTGCCGAAGCTCGCCAGCCAGTCGAGGCCATAGCTCCCGGTCAGTATCGTGTGCCACTCGGCCGTGGCTCCCGGATACGAGCCCGTCGCCTCGTCGAACACGTCGAGCCCGACGATGTTGACGAACTGGTTGCCCGGGTAGAAGGAGGCGAGGTTCCCCACTCCGAGGTTCCCGAGCTCGGGGTCCCACTCGAAACTGAAGTCC
>JASHRK010000035.1 GCA_030037405.1 Acidimicrobiales bacterium
GCTGTCGGAGGCGGCAGCCGCGGCGCGAGCGGGGGAACGCACCCGCGAAATCTCAGCCGGGCGCGACCTCGAGCTCCGTCACCCCCCGCGCCAAGGGCTCGACCGGTATGGCGCGCCCCCCACGCACGACGAGACGGGGCACCACGAGAGTCTCGACCACCTCTTCCTCCTCAGCCCCGTCGGGCAAGGACCAGCGACCCGGGCATAGCTCGAGGGCGGTGAGGTCGGCCTCCCGCCCGACGGCAATGGTCCCGACCTCGGAGAGGCGGTCGATCGCGGCGGCCGGGGCCGACGTCGCCGCTTCCACCACCTCCGAGAGCGTCATCCCGCAGTGGAGCAGCTTCGAGAGCGTCGTCGTCTCGTCGAAGACCGGGCCCTCGACGTTGTGGGAGTGGAGGTCGCTCGAGACGCTGTCGGGCGGGAAGTCCTCGGCGAGCGCCGCCCGGGCCACCGAGTAGGAGAAGCTCCCCTGCCCGTGACCTACGTCGAAGATGACGCCCCGTTGCCGGGCCCGCCGCACCTCGGGGAAGAGCCTCCCGTCCGGCCCGAAGATCCCTCCCTCGTTGGCGTGGAAGCAATGGGTGACGATGTCGCCGGCACCTAGATGAGGGAGCAACCAGGTGATGGGGTGACGCATGTCGATGATGTGGCACATGACGGGGAGGCCGAGCTCGTCGGCCGCCTGCCGCGCCAGCAGCATGGCCGGTTCAGGGTCGTCGCCCACCATCTGGTAGCCGAGACGCACCTTGATCCCGACGATCAGGTCGCGATGCTCCCGGGCCCGCGCCACCGCCTGGGGGACCGAACCCCAACGGATGTCCTCGAGCTCCCCCACGAGCCGCGAGATCATCCCTTGCACGGCGACGTTCAAGAAGGCGTAGATGCGCGTGGTTGCGCGTTCGACGACGTAACGGCGAAAGCCAGGAAAGGTCTGGGCGCCGGACGAGCCGGCGTCGACGGCGGTCGTGACGCCGCGTGCCAGGCAGTGGGCGTCGGCGTCGATGCCGTAGTGCGAGACGCCCTCGTAGAGATGGGTGTGAAGGTCGACGAGCCCGGGAACGACGATCCAGCCGCTCGCGTCGACGGTCTCGATCGCCTCGATCCGGCTCTCGGCGGCTTCGGACCGGGCGTCACGGGCGACCACGACCTCGAGGCGGCCGTCCTTGATGGCGAGATCGAAGCGGCCGTCTATCCCCCCCGCCGGGTCGAGAGCTCTCCCGCCTACGAGGGCGAGGTCGTTCACGAGAGCAGGTCAGGCGAGAGCTCGGAGAGGGTGGTGGCGAATGCCTCCGCCGTCTTCTCGACGTCGGCCTCGGTGTGGGCACTGCTCAAGAAACCCGAGCCGTGGAAGAGCTGCACGCCCCCGAGCAGCATGCCGTGGTGCAGCTCGGCGGCGAGCTGGCGGCTCATCCCACCCGACTTCACGGTGGCCGTGTCCAGGCTCTCGAGCGACCCGGAGTGGTTGAAGAGGAGATGGAAGGTCGAGCACTCGCCGTAGGCCCGCCCGGCGATGCCAGCTCGCTCGAAGGCCGAGTCGAGCTGGACCCGTAGCTCTGCCGCCAGGCGGTCCGCATGCTGGTGCGGCTCCCCGGTGCGCACGGCCGCCAGCGTGGCGAGCCCTGCAGCAGCCGAGAGCGGGTGGGCATTGTGGGTGCCGTGATGGGGGACGCGGCGAGCGTCCCCCTCTTCGAGCCCGATGAGGCCGATGACGTCGGCGCGTCCTGCGACGGCACCGCCCGGCATCCCTCCGGCGAGGATCTTGCCGAGGATCGTGAGGTCGGGCGTGACTCCCACGCGACCTTGGACTCCGCCCGGCGACCAGCGGAAGCCGGTTATCACCTCGTCGAAGATGAGAAGGCTGCCCGTCGCCGCGGTGAGCGTCCGCAGCTCGCCGAGGAAGCCCTCGGGGAGGGGCACCGTCCCCCAGGAGGCACCGGAGGGTTCGAGGATGACCGCCGCCACCTCGCCCGTCTCGAGGGCAGCCCGGAGCCCTGCGATCTCCGGCGCGAGCACGGCGACGGAGCCGGCATCCATGAGGGCCCTCGGCACCCCGGCGGTGTCGGGCTTGTCGTAGGGGGCGTCTGCGCCGAAGCTCACCTGGTCGTGCCAGCCGTGGAAGTGCCCCTCCAGCTTGACGATCCTCTCCCGCCCCGTGGCGGCACGGGCTAGCCGGAGACCGAGGAGGGATGCCTCCGTGCCACTCGAGGTGAACCGGACGATCTCGGCGGAGGGGACGAGGTCGACGACTGCCTCGGCCCACTCGACCTCGAGCTCGTGGCAGGCTCCAGGATGGAACGCCCGTTCCGCCTGCCTTCTCACTGCCTCCACGACGGCCGGATCACTGTGACCGAGCAGGAGAGCGCCGTGGCCCATGACGAAGCAGACCAGCTCATGGCCGTCGAGGTCTTGCTTCCTCGACCCCTTGGCCTGGGTGACGGCAAGCGGAAACGGCTCGTCCCGGCGAACGTCGTGGGTCACCCCGCCGGGCAGCACCTTGCGCGCCCTCTCCGCCAGCGCCCGCGACCGGGGGTTCTCGGCCGCCCAACGGGCGGTGAGAGAGGCCGCCGCCTGTCCGGTCGAGCCTGTCGCCCGACCGGCATCTGCCGTCGTG
>JASHRK010000413.1 GCA_030037405.1 Acidimicrobiales bacterium
ACCGGTTGCCTGCGCCGGCTTGCCGCCTCGAGGACGATGGCCAGCCTGTCTTTCAGCTCGAGCTGGCCGACGAAGTCCTCGAGCCGGCGGGGACGTAGGCTCGCCTCGACGGGGACCTCACCTGCTCCTGCCTTCGGGGTGACGGGACGCGTCTCGGCGCTCTCAAGCTCCGTGCTGCCGAGTATCTCTCGTCGCGGGCTCATCGTCGTGGTCTCATCGTCTCGGGGCCAGCTCGCGAAGGGCGAGGCGCAGCAGCTCCTCGGGGGTCTCGACCGACGCGAGGGGGCGCAACACCGAGCGGATCTCGTCCGTCCCGTAGCCGAGCTGGGCGAGCGCCTCGGAGGCGTCCGCCATCGCCGAGGAGCCCGGGCTCTCGCCCGGCCGGGGCACGACGGTGCCGAGGTCGCCGAGCCGGTCGAAACGAGCCTTCAGCTCGAGCAGCAGTCGCGCCGCCGTCTTCTTGCCGATACCCGGCACGAGCATGAGAGCCTCGACGTCCCCGTCTGCGACGATGCCGGCAAGGTGATCCGGGTCGTGCACCGAGAGCAACCCGAGAGCGAGCGCCGGCCCGACTCCGTGAGCGCCGATGAGAAGCTCGAAGGTGTCGCGGTCCTTAGAGCTAGAGAAGCCGTAGAGAGCGATGGCGCTCTCGCGCACATGGGTGTGGACCGCGAGGGCGATCTCGCCGTCGCCTGGGACGACAGCGGCGGCGAGCCGGGGGGTCACGAGCACCCGGTACCCGACGCCGTTCACGTCCACCACGATCTCGACGGTGTTCTCGCCGGTGCTGCGCCGCTCGATGACGAGACCGCGCAGGTACCCGATCATCCCAGCACCGCCCTCTCACGTGCCCAGGGGGCGGCGCCGAGGTGACACAACGCGAGAGCCAAGGCGTCGGCCGCGTCGGGTGGCTTCGGGACCGTCCCGAGCCCTGCGAGTCGCGCCACCATCTCCTGGACCTGCTCTTTCGTGGCATTCCCGTAGCCCGTCACCGCCAGCTTCACCTCGGCCGCCGTGTACTCGACGACGCTGCAGCCGTGCTCGACGGCAGTGAGGAGGGCGACCCCGCTTGCCTGGCCGACCGCCATGGCGGTGCGGGCGTTGGACCGGAAGAAGACCCGCTCCACCACGACGACGTCTGGCCGGAGCTCGTCGATCAGCTCGCCCAGCTCGGCGCGGAGCCGAGCCAATCTGAGCGGCACGGCCTCCTCCGGCGGCGTCGTGATCACACCGGCGGCGGTCGCCTCGTAGCCGTTCGACGCCCGCCGGGCACACCCGTAGCCGCAGCGGGACAACCCGGGGTCGATGCCGAGGACAAACATCCGTTCGATGGTAACCGTGCCGACCCGCCGGGACGCGGATGGTCGGGAGGCTTAGATCTCGACCGACTCGAGGATCTCGTCGGGGATGTCGAAGTTGGACCAGACGTTCTGGACGTCGTCGTGGTCCTCGAGGAGCTCTATCAGCTTGAGGACCCGTTTCGCCGTCGACTCGTCCTCGACGGCCACCCGCGATGTCGGGATCATCTCCACCTCTGCCGAGTCGATATCTATGGAGGCCCTCTCGATCGCCTGCCGCAACCCCTGCAGGTCTCCAGGGGCGCTCGTCAGCATCCATTCGTCTCCCTCGTCGGAGAGATCCTCCGCCCCGGCCTCGAGGGCGACGGCCATGAGGTCATCCTCGCCCACCGTCTTCGACAGCATGACGACCCCTTTGCGCTCGAACTGCCAAGAGACGGAACCGGGTTCTGCCATCGAGCCTCCGTTTCTTGTGAAGGTCGAGCGCACGTCGGAGCCGGTGCGGTTGCGATTGTCGGTCAGGCACTCGACTATCAACGCCACCCCGCTCGGGGCGTACCCCTCGTACGACACCGCCTCGTAACGGACCCCCTCCAGCTCTCCCGTGCCGCGCTTGATCGCTCGCTCGATCGTGTCGAGGGGCACGGAGGCGTCCCGCGCCTTGGCGAACATCGTGCGCAGCGTGGCATTCGAGTTGACGTCGCCACCGCCCTCGCGCGCCGCCACCTCGACCTGGCGGATGAGCTTGGCGAAGAGCTTGCCCCGCGCCTTGTCCTGGGCGCCCTTCCTGTGCTTGGTGGTGGCCCACTTCGAGTGGCCCGACATGGTCTCAGTCTCCTTCGATCCGGCGGAGCAGGAGCTCGTGGAGACGGAGGTCTCCAGAGAGCTCAGGATGGAACGCCGCCACGATGACGTTGTCCCGGCTGCAGACGACAGGCGAGCGCCACCGACCCTCGCCTCCTGGCGGTTCTATCCCGGGAGCTCGGGGCAACTCGACCTCGGAGAGCACGTCCACGCCCTCTCCCACCCGCTCCACGAGTGGGGCCCGGATGAACACGGCGTGCATCGGGTCGTCGAAGCCCTTCACGTCGAGGTCGGTCTCGAAGGACTCGACCTGGCGCCCGAAGCCGTTCCTGCGCACGGAGATGTCGATGGCGCCGAGGGCGATCTGGTCCGGGCGCCCGTCGAGCACCTCCGAGGCGAGCAGGATCATCCCGGCGCAGGTGCCGAGCATCGGCATCCCCTCTGTCACGAGCCTCGCCAGCTCGGCGTCGAGGCGAGACGACTCGAGGAGGAGCGACATCGTCGTGGACTCTCCCCCCGGGAGGACGAGACCGCGGATGCCGTCGGTGTCGGCGGGAGTGCGCACGAGACGGGGGACGGCACCGAGCCGATCGAGGAGGGCCACGTGCTCTCGCACGTCTCCCTGCAGCGCCAGCACCCCGACCGTGACGGCGCCGCCGGTGGTCGCCGCCGTCCCACTGCGCGGGCCGTGACCCATGGTCACCAGCCCCGGTCGGCCAGCTTCACCTCGAGGGCGGAGATCTCCTGGCCGGCCATGGGTACGCCGAGCCCCTTCGACACCTTGGCGACGATCGACGGGTCTTCGAAGTGTGCTGTCGCCTCCACGATCGCCCGCGCTCGCCTGGCCGGGT
Source organism: Acidimicrobiales bacterium (assembly GCA_030037405.1). Lineage (GTDB taxonomy): Bacteria > Actinomycetota > Acidimicrobiia > Acidimicrobiales > Bog-793 > JOPF099. Next base: position 2,954 of record JASHRK010000413.1, read on the forward strand.
CCTCGGACTTGAAGATCCCCGAACCGACGAAGACCGCCTCGGCGCCGAGCTGCATCACGAGGGCGGCGTCGGCCGGGGTGGCGAGCCCGCCGGCGCAAAAGAGCGGGACAGGGAGGTGCCCGGTGGCGGCGACCTCCTCGACGAGCTCGACCGGCGCTTGCAGGCGCTTGGCCCAGGCGTAGCGTTCCGCCGAGTCGGCGGTGGTGATCTTGCGGATGTCCCCGATCACAGAGCGCAGGTGGCGCACGGCCTCGACGACGTTCCCCGTGCCCGCCTCGCCCTTCGAGCGGATCATGGCGGCACCCTCGCTGATGCGGCGCAAGGCCTCGCCAAGGTTGGTAGCCCCGCAGACGAAGGGGATGCGGAAGGCCCACTTGTCGATGTGGTGCTCCTCGTCCGCAGGAGTAAGGACCTCTGACTCGTCGATGTAGTCGACCTGGAGAGCCTCGAGGACCTGTGCCTCGGCGAAGTGGCCGATACGCGCCTTCGCCATGACGGGCACGGTGACGGCGGCCTGTATCGCCTCGATCAGAGCCGGGTCGCTCATGCGGGCGACGCCGCCGTCGCGGCGGATGTCCGCAGGAACCCGCTCGAGCGCCATCACGGCCACGGCGCCGGCGTCCTCCGCGATCTTCGCATGCTCAGCGTTGACGACGTCCATGATGACGCCTCCGCGCAGCATCTCGGCAAGCCCGCGTTTCACCCTCGCAGTTCCTGTAGTCCGCTCCGTGACGCTCATCTCGCTTCTTCGCTCCCTTGCACTACGTGACTACCCCCAGCTTATCGGGGGTCCAGACCGTCCCATGGTGGTCAGAACTCGTGGAGAACCTCGAGGCGCTCCGCCGGCCCAAATCCGGGCTCGGTCCCCGCGCCTCGTCGATCGAGGGCGGGCGACCCAGGCGCCGGCGTGCTCGGGAGCGGGTAGAGCCACTGCGACGCCGTCTCCGAGAGCACTCGTGCCCCGACACCAGTCGGGACGGCGGAGGCGGCAGCCTCGATCTTCTCTATAACGGCGATGAGCGCCGGGGGGTACCGGGTGACCCCAACCGCGGCCAGGTCGGCATCGACCTCGCGGTCGTTGCCTTCGAGCCAACGAGCGAGGCGCCGGCCTCCGGGGAGAAACGCCCTCCCCCCATGCAGGAGGGCGACGGATACTCCGGCCGAGAGGGTGTCGAGGCGCTTTAGGTGGGCCAGCTCGTGGGCGAGGACCGCCTCGAGCTCTATCCGCTCCATGGCGGCGAGAAGACCAGAGGTGAGGACGATCCGTCCCTGTCCCCGTAGTCGCCCCCCACCTGCGGAGATGGCATTGAGCGACCTCGTCTCGAGCACTTCGAGGCGGGGTACGGCGAGCCCGAGGGCGGCACACAGGGACTCGGTGACGTCCTCGAAGCGGGCGGCTTCGAGGGAGGTCACGGCGCCGGCTGCCGCCGCCGCCGGCGGGCTCGACGCCCGCACACGAAGACAGCTCCCAGTCGTGGCGGACCTCCACGTGAGCGTGGCGACTGCGGCCCAACCGGCGACGACGATCGCACCGATGACAAGCAGCGGAAACACGACCAATCCTGCGACGACGAGGACTATTCCGGGGACGAGCGGGCTGAACAGCACCAGGAGCACGCGGCGCCGGTTCGCCTCTCCGGCGCGTCGCCACGCAGCGTCGCGGCGCGCGTTCACCTTGTCGATCACCTCGCGCGACGCCCTCATGGCCGCCTCGTGCGCCTCCCGGGCACGCCGGATGCGGTTCTCGGCGTCCCTGGACCGCTCATGGCCCCATCTGGCACGGCCACCGGTGCGGGCGCGGCGCGTGCTCGGCCGCTTGGAAGAGGGCGGAGGAGGCACGGCGAGGGCGATTCTAGGCGAGCCGTACCCCGAGCACCGACCTGTAGACCTCCAGGTAGCGCTCGGCGACGATCTCGATCGAGCACTCTCTCGCCCGCGTCGTGCCCCGCGCCACCAGCGCCGACCTGAGGACGTCGTCTTCCACGACCTCGTTCACAGCGGCGGCGAGCGCCCGGCCGTCGCCGGCTCGAAAGTGGCGCGCCGCCCCCCCGGCGGCAGCGAGATAGCCGGGGATGTCCGAGGCGACGACGGCGGCGCCGGCCGCCATGGCCTCGAGGATGACGACGCCGAACGACTCTCCCGAGGTGGCCGGGGCGACGAAGACATCTGCCGAGGCCATCACCTCTGCGACCTCGTCGTCTCCCACCCGCCCGGGAAGCTGCACGCGAGCGTCGTCGCCGAGCGCCCGGCGGACAGAGGGCGCCTCTGGCCCGTCCCCGACGATGACGACCCGCGCCCGCCCGTCCACGGCCCCGACGGCCGAAGCGAGGAGCGTCACCCCCTTGCGCCTCTCGAAGCGGCCGACGAACGCCACGACAGGCCCGCCGGGGTCCTTCCAGCGCCCCTCTCGGCCCCGGCCGCCGCCGCCTCCTGTCGTCTCCCTCGCCTCGAGCCGTCGCCGCGCCGAGGAGAAACGCTCGAGCTCGACGCCGTTCGGTACCTCGACCACGTCACGAAGGCCGCGCCCGAGGACGGCTCGTGCCGTGGTGGCGGCCTCACCTGACACCGAAGTCACGGCCGCCAGGCGTCTGCGCACGAGCTGACCGAGAGCGGCACCCTCGAGGCGGTAGAGAGAGTCGGCACCGGCCCGGTGGAACGTCGCAACGACCGGGCGTGGGCCGAGGAGGGCCGCTGCCAGCGGCGGACCGGGAAGGAGCGGCTCGTGCACGTGCACAACCTCCGGTGAGAACGCTCTCAGGGCCCGCATCGTCGTCCAAGCTGCGACCGGCGTCGGCGCGATAGGGGCGACGGACCCGTTCACCGAGACGTCGAGGCTCCGCCCGGCGACGAACAGCTGAACGCCCGGGATCCGAGGCCCTCCCCCGGCAAGGCGGTTCGGCGCGACGACGGCGACGCTCTCCCCCCGCACCGCGAGAGCACCGGCGATGGCGGCGACCTGGCCCTGGGCGCCCCCCGGCACCGACCAGTCGTACCCGGAGACGAGAGCAACCCGCATGTCAGCTCACCTGGCGGTCGGAGGGCCAGTTCGGCTGGAACATGTGCCACTGGCTGGGCGCCGCCTCGATGAGCAGCTCGAGCTCTCCCGCCAGGGCTTCCGTGAGCGACTGGACGTCTGCACGTAGCTTGCCGGTTCTCTCGATCGGGAGCGCCGGCCGGATGACGCCGTGATAACGACCGCCGGGATGCTGGTAGACGGCCGTCGGGAACAAGGGCGCACCGCTGCGCAACGCGAGGAGGGCAGGCCCGGCCGGCAGCGTCGTGCGCTCTCCGAAGAAGGTCACGTCCACCCCATTCCCGGCGAGATCGCGATCGCAGACAAGGCCGACGAGACGCCCCGCGCGGAGCGTCTTCAAGAGCGCGCTACCGCTGTCGTTGCCGGGTGCCAGGACTCTGAGCCCCATCGCCTCCCGCTGGCTCTTGAACCACTCGAACAGCTCGGGTGGCTGGAGGGCCTCGGCGACCGTCGTCATCGGGTACCCCTTGAGCGTGAGCCAAAGGCCGCCGATCTCCCAGGATCCGAGGTGAGGAAGGGCGATGATGGCACCGCGCTTTTCGTCGAGCGCCGCCGCGAGCGGCTCGAAGCCTTCCACCGAGAAGCGGCGCATCACCTCGAGAGGTCCCGTGCCAGGGAGGCGGGCGCTCTCGATCCAGTAGTGGGCATAGGAAGCGAAAGCTCGGTCGACGGCCCGCTCGAGCTGCCTCGCGCCGGCGCCGGGCCCGAGGACACGGCCAATGTTGCTTCGCACCACCGGTCGCACGCGCCGCCAGGCTCTCGCCAGCGTCGCACCGGCTATGGCGGCGACCAGTGTGGCAGCGGGCCGAGGCATGAGGCGCAACAGCGTCCCGAGGGTGCGGTAGGCGAGGTAGGTCGCTCGGCCCGCTGCGACCCCCACCCGGCCATCTGCGGGCTCCATCCGGCGGCCCTTCAGCCAGTCGCTTCAGCCGTCGCCTGTGAGCCTCAGTGTCCCTGCCCGAAGCGGCGTCGCAACGCTGCGGCCGCCCCCTCCTGCCGCCGCTGAGAGAGGCGCTCCCTGCTCCTCGAACGCAGGGTCCCTCTTGCTTGGCCGGATCGCTCGTAGGCGAGCACGGACCTCAGGCGGGTAGAGAGCGGCTCGCCCGAACGCCGCCTCGACCGGGGACGGTGCGAGCGGGAGCCGCTCGAACGCGGGAACCGGCCGGTCTGCGCACCCGCCGCCCGCTCCTCGCGCCAGGCACGCCACCGGGACTCGACGCGCGCCGGCCGCCAGGCGGCAAGGGTTGCCCCCGAGAGGGCGGAGAGGCGAGCCTCCGCCCGCGCCGCGGCGGGCTCTCCGTTCAGCTCCGCCGTCGCCTGGTGCCAGATCTTCAAGAAACGCTGCCCGGCCGTGAACACGCACAACGCCAGGAGAGCGACCAAAAGGGGCACGAGGACGACATTGAAGGCGAGGGCGATGCCGAGCAAGATCAATCGCTCGGCTCGCTCCATGAGACCACCCTTGGCCTCCCACCCGAACGACTCTGCCTTGGCCCGCTCGTAGGAGATGATGTTGCCGACTGCCAAGATGGCAAAGGGGAGGAGGGCATACTCCGGCGTACGGGTCGCCGCCAGGTAGTAGGCGAGCCCGCCGAAGATGGCGGCGTCGGCCACCCGGTCCGAGACGGAGTCGAGGAAGGCGCCGCGGCGCGACGACGACTGCGCTGCCTTGGCGACGGCACCGTCGAGAGTGTCCATGAGGCCGCCCACGGTGACGAGCCCGACGCCGACCCAGAGATGCCCGAGGGCGATGACGGCGCCCGTGAGGAAGGCGAGGAGTATCCCCGCCACAGTCACCTGGTCGGCCGTCACGCCTCTCGAGGCGAGACGGCGACCGAGATCGATGCGGGGCCTGCCCGCAGCCTCGGCGTCCTCTTGCCCCGTAGCTTCCAAGGATGCGGTGCGCTTGCGCATGCGGCCCCGTCGGCCGTCGATCATCCTGCTCCTTATGGACTGCTCGACCTTGTCTCAGGTTACCAGCTGAGAGAGGAAATCCCGGCCCTCGACCGCCGACGGTCGACCTGGCTGACCCGGGGCCGGTGTGATGGATAGGCTCGCCGGACAGCACAAGGAGGTCCGCCGCGTGGGGAACGTGCCATCGGGAAAGATTCGCAATGTCGCCCTCGTAGGCCACGGCGGGTCGGGCAAGACGACGCTGGCCGAGGCGCTTCTTTTCGCGACCGGGGCGCTGAGTCGCCTCGGCCGTGTCGAGGACGGCACGACGGTGAGCGACTTCGAGCCCGAGGAGCACGCCCACGGCATCTCGATCTCTCTCGCCATGACGCCCGTCGAGTTCGAGGACACGCGCATCAACGTCATCGACGCCCCCGGCTACGCCGACTTCGTGAACGAGGTCGAGGCGGCTCTGTCCGTCGCCGACCTCGCCGTCCTCGTCGTCTCCGCCGTCGAGGGTGTCGAGGTGCAGACCGAGGTCGCCTGGCGCCTCGCGGCGCGCCGCAACCTCCCGAGGCTCGTGTTCGTGAACAAGCTCGACCGCGAGCGGGCGGACTTCGAGCGCACCCTCGACCAGCTGCGCAACCTCTTCGGCGCCGGGATCGCCCCCCTCGAGCTCCCGATCGGGCACGAGGCCGACTTCCACGGCGTCGCCGACCTCCTGACGGACACGGCGATCACCTACTCGACGGGAAAGCCGGTCACAGAGGCGATCCCAGAGGACATGGCCGAGATGGAGCACCGTGTGCGCGAAGCGCTCGTCGAGGGCATCGTCGTCGCCGACGACGAGCTCATGGAGCGCTACTTGAACGGCGACTCCCCGACCGCCAAGGAGCTCCAGGTGACGCTGGCGCACGGAGTCGCCTCCGCCAGCGTCTTTCCCGTCGTCTGTGGCTCCGCCACGAAGGCGATCGCCGTCGACCGGCTCGCCGCCTTCATCGCCGAGATCGGGCCGAGCCCGCTCGAACGGGCTCCGACTGTCGTCACGGCAGGGACCGAGACACGCGAAGTGCCGGTCGACCCTTCCGGGCCTCCCCTCGCCCGCGTCTTCAAGACGATCACGGACCCCTACGTCGGCCGGATCTCGCTCCTCCACGTGCTCTCGGGAACGCTCAGGGCGGACGCCACCCTTACGAACTCGAGGACGCACTCGGAGGAGAAGCTCCACTCTCTCCAGATGCTCAGGGGGAAGGAGGCCCATCCGATCACCGAGGTACAGGCCGGAGACGTCGTGGCCGTCCCGAAGCTCTCAGACGTCCGCACGGGGGACACGCTGGCACCGAAGACGATGCCGGTGCTCGTGCGAGCCGAGCCCTCCGCCGTGCCGGTCCTCTCCATTGCCCTCAAGCCCCGGGCGAAGGGAGACGAGGACAAGCTGATGACAGCTCTCCACCGGCTGGAGGAGGAGGACGGAGGCATCCTCGTGCGCCGCGAGGACGAGACCCACCAGACGCTCCTCTCGGGGATGGGAGACACCCACCTCCAGATCGCCTGCGAGAAGCTCCGTCGCAAGTACGGCGTCGAAGTCGAGACAGAGCCTGTGAAGGTGCCTTACCGCGAGACCATCACCAAACAGGCAGAGGCCGAGGGGAAGTACAAGAAGCAGACGGGGGGCCACGGGCAGTTCGGAGTCTGCAACCTGCGACTCGAACCGCTCAACCGGGGCTCCGGCTTCGAGTTCGTCGACGCCATCGTCGGCGGCGCCATCCCGCGCCAGTTCATCCCGGCCGTCGAGAAGGGCCTCCTCGAGACGATGGCGAACGGCGGCGCCTGCGGCTTTCCCGTGGTCGACGTGAGGGTCACCTGCTACGACGGCAAGTACCACTCGGTCGACTCGTCAGAGCTGAGCTTCAAGATGGCGGCGGCCCTCGGCTTCAAAGAGGCACTGCAGGCCGCCGGACCGGTCCTCCTCGAGCCCATCTCGCGCCTCGAGGTGACCGTACCCCCCTCCTACCAGGGAGACGTCCTCGGAGACCTGAACTCCCGCCGGGGAAGGGTGCTCGGGACCGAGTCCGGCGACGGGGGCGAGCAGACCGTCGTCGCCCTCGTCCCCACCTCCGAGCTGGCGCGGTACGCAACCGACCTGAGGAGCCTTACTGGGGGAAGGGGGCGTTTCTCGATGGTTCACGAACGATACGAGATCGTGCCCCAACCGCTCGCCGAGCGCCTGGTCAAGCAGCTCGAGGCGGAGAAGGTCTGAGGCCCCGCCGGGTCAGGCGGGCAGCGTCGACCACGCCCGGGCGACCGCTTCGTCTCCTGTCAGCTCGAGCGAAGGGAGCCCGACCCGGTTCCAGGTGAAGAGGAAGATCTCCGAGGCGGGGCCGCGTACGACGGCCGACGCCGGACCGGCACCGCCGCGGCACCGGACCCTGCCTGAGGCCACCTCGATCACCCAGGCGGCATCGGCGTCCGTGCACCCGAGGCAGATCGAGCCCCCGAGCGAGGCCTCCGGCGCGCCGGGGACGTCGGAGCGAAGGTGCACGTCGATGCGCTCGTCTATGCCGTCGACGGCGAGCTCTGTGGCAATCGGGTTCGGCTTGCCCCCAGTCAGCTCGGCGTCGTAACGGTGGACGGCCAGCTCGAGAGCCATCCGGCGCGCCACCCAACCCGATTCGAGCTCGGCCCCGGACCAGTTCCAGCAGGGCTCCTCGGGACCAAGCCTCGAGAGGAGCCCCACGACAAGCTCGACCTCCTCGTCGAGGCGCTCGACGGGATCCTCCCCGGCGTCCCGCCCCTCGGATCGAGGCGGCAGGTGACGGTCCGTCGGATCCGCTGCCTCGAGCTGGTGAGCCCAGAAGTGGAGGACCTCGCAGACGTGGTCGAGAAGGTCCCCACCCGACCACTCGGGACACGAGGGCACCTTTCTCCCCAGCACCGGCGCGACCGCGGCGCCGAGGGCGGCCGCCTCCCCCTCGATCACGCCGAGGTACTCCCCGAACTCGAGGCGCGTGCTCACTCCGGGGCCTCCGGGAGGTCTTCGAGGCCGGCGGCGGACCGGATCGCCTCGACCGTCCCTGCCGGATCCGCCACCTCGACGACGACGAAGCGAAAGCGTGCCCCTGAGAGCTCGACGACTACGGCGTTTCGCGCCAGGCCTACGGCCCAGAACGACCACCCGTCGAGCGAGTGGTAGGTGCCGAGGCGGATGATCCCGCTCCGTCCCGCCCGCGTCCGAAGCTTGGTCCGGATGTTCGCCCGCGCCGCGGGGTCGTGGGCCACCCGGACGACGCACGACAGAGGGACGACGATGCGCCGCCTGATGGCCCAGATGCTCCGCCATCCGCTCACCGAGACGACGAGCTGCTCCCCCTCGACCGTCATCGCCCCCCAGACCTTGGGGGGGTGCTCGCGGCGGGGCGGTATCGGGGTCAACCTCGGCTCTGCGGGCAGGAACCCTGCGAAGTCGTCGGGATCCGAGCCCCGACCGAAGCCACCGCGGCCCGAGAGCGTCATCGCCAGGCTTTCCTCACCCGCCTCAGCGAGTCGGGCAGCGCCTCTGGGAGGACGCGAACCGATGCGGTGGTGGTCATGAAGTTCGTATCGCCGAGCCACCTCGGTACGACGTGGACGTGGAGGTGCGCCGGGATGCCCGCTCCGGCGGCGCGCCCGAGGTTGAGACCGACGTTGACACCCTCGGGCCGGTAGGCCTCCTTCAGCGCCGCGACGGCGCGCTGGACACCCGGCCACAGCTCCTCCGCCTCCGCCTCCGTCAGGTCTTCGAGCTCCTGCGCGTGGCGTCGCGGCATCACCATGAGATGGCCCGAGGCGTAGGGGAAGGCGTTGAGGATGGCCACGCACGTGCCGCCCTGCCACACGATGAGGCGGTCCTCCTCACTCGCGCTCGCCCCGAGGACCGTGCAGAAGACGCAGGCGCCGTCGTCGAGCGGGCCCGCCGCCTCCCCTCCGGAGACCGACGCCGCCGTGACGTAAGGCATCCGCCACCCGGCCCAGAGGTGCTCGAGGGACACGGCGCTCAGCGACGCCCCGCGCTCCGGCGCTCGAGGGGAGAGAGCGCCTCCTCGGAAAGCCTCGCCACGAGAGCGTCGATGCCGACGCCCCGCTCCGGCTCAGTCGCCCCCCTTGCGTTCACACCGACCGTGCGGGCGGCGACGTCGTCGGCCCCGACGACGAGCACGTAAGGAAGCTTCTCGAGCTTGGCGCGCCGGATCCTCGCCCCGAGGGGCTCGTTCGCCTCCTCGACCTCGACTCTCACCCGGGCGGCCCTGAGGCGCTCCCTCACCTCCGCTGCGTAGCCGGAGTGATCGTCACGTACGGGCAGGAGGCGCGCCTGCACTGGGGCGAGCCAGGTGGGAAAGGCCCCGGCGTAGTGCTCGACGAGCACGGCCAAGAAACGCTCGACCGACCCCAGCAGCGCCCTGTGCACCATCACCGGGCGGTGGCGGGCGTTGTCGGCACCGACGTACTCGAGCCCGAAGCGCTGCGGCTCCTGGAAGTCGAGCTGGATGGTCGACAGCTGCCAGGTACGGCCGATGGCGTCACGGGCCTGCACGGAGATCTTGGGACCGTAGAAGGCGCCTCCCCCCTCGTCGAGCACGAGCTCGAGGTCCCGGCGGGAGGCCGCCTGTCCGAGCACCTCGGTCGCCTCTGCCCACTCCTCGTCGCTGCCGACGGCCTTCTCCTCGGGCTTGGTGGACAGTTCCAGGTAGAAGTCGTCGAGGCCGAAGTCGGAGAGCACGCCCAGGACGAAC
>JASHRK010000414.1 GCA_030037405.1 Acidimicrobiales bacterium
AGCGGTCGGGGGATTCGTCGGCATCGCCGAAGAGCTCGTCGTACATCGCGGCGACGCGGTCCGGGGTGGCCAGCAGCCCCTCCCGGTGGGGGTCTTCGCCTATGGCGACGAGCAGCTCCGCGACGGCCGCCTTGACGCGCTCCCTGTCGACGCTCATCGCAGCCACCCTGCGAGCGGCCCGCTCACCACCTTCGTCATTCCGGCTCGCTACCGAGGTAGATGCGGAGGTCCGGGAGGTTGCGGTAGCGCTCGGCCACGTCCAGCCCGTACCCGATGACGAAGTGGGGAGGGATCTCGAAACCGACGTACTCGAGCTGGAAGGTGACGCGCTGCTGGCCATGTTTCTTCAGCAGCGTGCAGATGGAGAGCGATGCCGGAGAGCGGGCGAGGAGGCTCTTTCGCAAGTAGGAGAGGGTGAGCCCGCTGTCGACTATGTCCTCGACGACTATCACGTCGCGCTCGGTCAGGTCGATGTCGAGGTCCTTCACGATGCGGACGACCCCGCTCGTCTTCGTCGCCGTCCCGTAGGAGGAGACCGCCATGAAGTCCATCTCCACCGGCAGGTCGATGCGACGGGCGAGGTCGGCGAGGAAGACGAAAGCTCCTTTCAGCACGCCGACCAGCAGTGGGGCACGCCCGGCGTAGTCGGAGCTGATGGCAGCCCCGAGCTCGGCGACCCGCTTTGCGATCTCCTCCGCAGACACGACCACGGGACCGAGGAGGTTGTCCTTCTCGCCCCACTCGGTCACGGGCCCATGCTGGTTCACGGTCTCGGTCACGGGCGGCAGGCTACCGGACCGCGACCGATCCGGCTCGCTCGACGACGAGCCGGCCCCGGCGGCGGCGGACGGCGACGCCCCGCCCGACGTCGCAGGCGCGCGCCAACCCGGCGGCGACGCCGAGGACGCGCTCCACGGCCGCGCTCGAAGGTGGCAGCCCGTCTTCCCCGAGCTCCCGCAGCCAGTGCCTGACGGCTCTCCGGGCAAGCGGTGCCGGAGCGCCGGTGAGATGGCGGGGCGAGGTCGGGTCGAGCTCGAGGGAGAGCTCGTCGAGGAGCGCTTCGTCGTCGGCCATGAGCTCGGCCTGGCGGCAGAGGATCGGGACGAGATCGCGGCGCGCCAGCTCGTTCATCTCGGGGAGGAGCTCGTGCCGGACGCGGTTGCGAAGCGGTCCGAGCTCTGCGTTCGTCGGGTCCTCGAACCACTCGATCCCCGCCTCGACACAGACGGCGCGAGTCTCGGCGCGCCGCAGCTTGAGGATCGGGTGGCGGGGCCCCGAGGCCATCCCGGCGAGGCCGGCCGTGCTCGATCCCCGCAGCAGGTTCAACAGCACCGTCTCGGCCTGGTCGTCCGCCGTGTGCCCGGTGGAGACGCCTGGTGGGAGCACGGAGAAGCGAGCCTTCCTGGCGCGCGCCTCCAGGTTGGGGCCGGGCGCAACCTCGACGCGGAGCGGAACCACCTCGACGCCGATCGTCTCGGCGGCGCGCTCGACCACCTCGACATCCCCCGCCGAGTCAGGACGGATCCCATGGTCGACGTGGTAGGCGACAGGTACGCAACCGGCCTCGAGCGCGAGCACGAGCAAGGCGAGGGAGTCGGCTCCCCCCGACACGCCGCAGGCGAGGCGCCCGCCTTCGGGAGGGTAGTCGCACCGTGGGAGGAGAGAGCGGGCGAGCCGACCGGCTCCTTCCCCGCTCCCGCCGGCGAGGACGTGGAAAGCCACCCCGCTCGCCGTTGCCCGGGCCGCCCGCCGGCTAGGCATCAGGCGATCTCGAGCGAGCGGCCCCCGACACGGTCGATCCAGCGGGCTGGTTCACGGACCTCCTCGAGGCTCGGCAGGTTCTCGGGGGCGTGCCAGACGAGGGAGAGGAGACCTTCACCGCCCTCCCGCTCGACCGCCTCCACGAAACGTTCCCCCTCCCGGTACTGGCGCAGCTTCGCCTCCAGGCCGATCAACTGCTGGAGGAGCTTGGCGACGCCGCCGGCTTGCTCGCGCCGAGCCTGCAGGGTATCGGCGAAGCGTTTCGCACCCGGGATGCGGTCTTTGGCCGCCCGGTTCATCGTGATGTCGCCGTGCCCTTCGAGAAGGCTCATGAGCGCCTGGATGGAGCGGAGCGTCTCGGCCTGCTCCGGCGTGGCAAGGAGGCCGACGAGGCCGGACTCTGCGATCGGGTTGCGCCGGGCAAGGATCTCCGAGGCGGCACGGCCGAGCGCCGCCGCGAGCGCCCTCGGGTCCGGCGTCGCCAGCGAGACTCCCTTGCCGACGAGGCCCAGGAAGTGCTGGCGCATCCAGGGCACGCCGGTGAACTGAGCGCGGTGGGTGAGCTCGTGGATGGCGATCCAGAGGCGGAATTCTCTCGAGGCGAAGCCGTGCCTCCGCTCGATCGTGACGACGTTCGGGCCCACGTAGTAGACGACGTCGCCGGAGGTATCGCCCCCCTCGGTGAGGAGGAGGTCGTACTGGCCGAGCACCCTCGTCGACATCCAGCCGAGCACGGCGCCGAGCTCGGCGCCGGCGACGGCGCGAGTGGCTACCTGAGCGGCCCCGGGCATCGACCGGACGAGCCCGGTCTCCTGTGCACGCTCGAACAGGGGAGCGAGGAGGCGTTTGAACGAGGCGAGGTTGGCGTGGATCCATCCGGCCCTGTCCGTCACCTCGGCGGTGGCGGGGCCCTCGAGGGACGACAGCCCGGTCGTCGACCCCACGAGCTCCTCGGCGAGCGGGGTGAGCTCGGCGAAGTCGTCTCGCAACCGGTTGAGCGTCCTGCGGTCGAGATCGGGGGCGGACCGGTTGGCGACGCGAGCAGCCACGCGCTCCGCCAGGGTCCAGTCGACAGGGTCGTAGGCCACTTAGCAGTCGTCTACGCCATGCTCGCCCGGTCGTGCTCGTGGTGGATGGCAGCCGCGATGCGCTCGCGCAGGCCTTCCGGCACGACCTCCTGGCACCTACAGGCGACTATCCGCCGCAGCTCCGACTCGAATCCGAACATCTTCAGGCAAGGCGAGCACCCGTTGAGGTGGGCGTCGATCTGCTGCCTCCTCTCGGCGGTCAGCTCGCCGTCGAGGAAGTGGTAGATGCGATGCAACGCCTCCCTGCAGTCGAGCTCCTCGTCTTGTGGGTCTGATCCCATCGCTACCTGCTTGTCAGGACGTCATGCCCACAAGACCGTGGGCCTTTCCGAACTCGTGCAACGCCTTCTGCAGCGCCCTTCTTCCGCGGTGGAGGCGGCTCATGACCGTCCCGATGGGCACGTCGGTGATCTCGGCGATCTCCTTGTACGAGAAACCCTCGACGTCCGCCAGCAGCACGGGGATGCGGAAGTTGTCGGGCAGCGACTCGACGGCCTGCTTGACCTCGTCGTCGGTGAGGCTCTCGAGCACGACGTCCTCCGCGCTGCGGCCGGCGGTGGCCGCTTCGAGGCCTCCGAGGCGGCGGTAGAGGTAGAAGTCCTCCACCTCCTCGAGCTCCGTCTCCTCGGGATGGCGGTGCTTGGCTCGGTAGGAGTTGATGAAAGTGTTCGTGAGGATCCGGTAGAGCCACGCCTTTAGGTTCGTGCCCTCGCGAAAGGACCCGTATCCCCGGTAAGCCTTCAGGTAGGTCTCCTGCACGAGGTCCTCCGCGTCCGCCTTGTTCCGGGTCATGCGGAGCGCCGCGGAATAGAGCGACCCCATGTACTGCTCGGTCTCTTCGGCAAAACGCGCCTGATCGGCCACACTCGAACCCTACTGGCATGCCGGGGTGCCGCGCGCCCGAGTCGGCCTCAGCCCACCGGGAGAAGGTCTCGCGGGTCGACGAAAAGGAGAGCCTGGTGCCACCAGGGGACGTTGCGGCGGGCTGAGCGGCGTACGGCCGCAGACTCGGCCCAGGCGACCCGCGACTCGGCCCGCGAGGGTCCGCCGCCTGAGTAGAGGAGCCTGTCCATGCGCGCCGCCAGGGAGAAGAGGGCGTCGCTCGCGTCGTCGCCGAGCAGCCCGAGTACGCGGACGCGCTCCGCGTACTCCCTGTGCGTCTCGGCGCGGCGCCTGTGGGCGCCGGCGACGGCAAGCGTCGCCACGGCGGCAGCCCAGGCGCGTTCGGTCGCCCGCCCAGGGTCGCGAAGGGACATGAGGTGCGAGGCACCCCGCCAGCTCGGCACGGCGACGACCCAGAGCGCGACAAGGCCGAGGAGGACGAACCAGAGGTCCTTCGTGGCGTCGCCCCGTCCTTTGCGGGCGCTTCTCGGGTGGACCGTCTTCGGCGTCGGCGTCGTCGGGGTGCGACCGAAGTGGGAGCCGCCGAGGTGGTGGGCTGTCGTGGTCGTCGTGACGCCCGGCGGGAGAGTGGTGGTCGGGCCGGCGCCTCCCCCCCGTTTCGGCGTGCTCGGGACGGACCCGGCGCCGGGAGTCGGGTCGAAGGTGACCCATCCGAGGTTGGCGAGGTAGACCTGCGGCCAGGCGTGGACGTCGGCCCCTGTGACCTCGTAGGTGTCCTTGGAGATCTCCTTGCCGGGTACGAACCCGACGGCGATCCTCGTCGGCAGCCCGGCGAGCCTCGCGAGCACGGCAAAGGCAGTGGCGAACTGCTGGCAGTACCCCTTCTTCGTGTGGAAGAGGAAGGCCTCGAGGGCAACGTAGCTGGCGCTCGTGTTGGCGATCGCACCGGACGGTCCGACGGTGGGAAGCGAGTAGGCGAAACCATGCCCCTCGAGGAAGTAGTCGCGGAGGCGAACGGCCTTCGCGTAGCTGTCGGGGTATCTCGACGTGATCGAGCGGGCGAGCGCTCGCAGGGACGCCGGCACCGGTTGGGGCAGCTGGAGGTCTTGGGCGAGAGCAGGGACCCGGCCGGCGAGCGAGTCGGCCTCCCGGACAGAGCCTTCGCCAGGAGGCAGCTCCGCCCGTAGGGCGTAGGTGAGGCCGGAGCGGAGCGGCGTCCGGGCCACGACCGGGCCGTCTTCGCCGGAAGTGGTGACGGCACCGTCCCCTTCGACCGCCTCGGTCACCCCTGGGACAGGGAGCGACCGGCCGCCGAGGGCGCCTATCCGGATCGCCTGCTCGACGACCTCGCTGCCGTTCGCCGTGGTCCGGGCCTTTGGCAAGTGGTGCTCGACCGTGGCGGCCGATCTCGGTAGGCCGCCGAGCGACCGGGGCCTTCCTCCCGGGCTCCTTGACCAGCTGACTCCGTTGAAGCGATCCAGCGAGAAGAGCTGCTCGTAGGTCCTCTCCCTGCTGTGCACCGTGACCAGCAAGGTGTTCTGGTCCTCGACCTCTTGCTCGGCCACCTGGACGAGACTGCTCACCTCGACGTGGCTGGGTTGCCCGGGGACGAGGTCGGCGCCAGAGCCGTGCCGGTCGCGTCCGCCCGACCTTGCCCCGTGGAGAGCGATGAACGGGGCGCTCGTGGCGCCGGGGAGGACCGGCCCGAGGAGGCCGGCGACGAGGGCGGCGGCGATCGTCACGCCGGGGAGGGAGTGCCAACGGCGAGAGAGCCGGCGCTCCGAGGGCGCCTCTCCCGAGGCGACCAAGGGGCGCGCCATGAGCACTGCGGCGAGCCTGTCCTTGTCGTGCTGCGCCTCGATGAGAAACGCAAGGCCGCTTCCTGCCACGAGGACGATCTCGATCGAGCGCCCGTTCGTCGTGCCGAGAGTCCCGGTGAACACGACGAGGTCGAACGCAGGGACGAGAGCGAGCACGGCGGGAAGGCCGGCGTCGCTGTAGAGGACCTCGGCGGCGAGCGCCACGGCACCACAAGCCCAGGCGCCGCCGAGGACGAGGCCGGGTGCTTCGGCAACAGGAGCCAGCCGGCTAGAGAAGATCACCCAGGCGCTGTTGAGTTGCCTGCTGGCGAGGTCCCAGGTATGGCCGAGGGGGAGCCCGAAGGAGAGAGAACGGGCGTCGACGGCGAGGATCGGCACCATCAATCCGGCGACGAGGGCGAGCAGCCAACCGGCGACTGCCAGCGCCCCGCCGTGCTGCAGGCGGTGGCCGAGTCGCCGGCCCCCTCCGGCGAGGAGGTGGACGGCGAGGCAGGTCGGCACGAGGACGCTCAGCTCGCCGGGCCCGGAGAAGCACCGTGACAGCGTGACGACGGCGGTCGTGTCGGTGAGGGCGAGGAGGCACCAGGCAGGCAGAGCGGTTCGCCGCGCCGGCTCGTCGATCTGCTGCACCTACGGCCTTACCAGGGACGACCCGCTCGCGCTCCACAGCTCGGCGAGCGATCCTCCGAGCGCGAGGCGGACGACGACGCCGGGTCGGTCGACCTCGATGCGGGACTCGGAGGCGCCGGCGCAGACCGCCACGGGGTCTTCGAGGTGATGGCGGAGCTCGGCCAGGTCGGGCCCGAGGAGGACGTCGAGCTCCTTCTCGTCTTCACAGGCGGCGACGAAGACGACGACGCCTCCGTCGGGAGCAAGGGTCACCGGCGCCCGTCTCACGTCGAAGCTCCCCGAGGCCGTCGTGGCGGCGACGTCGATGAGGGCGTCGAGGACGGCGTCAAGGTGGCGGGGCCCGGAGCTCATGTGCGAGTCGATCTCGCCTGGGACGACGAGCCTGAAAGCCCCCTCCTGCTCAGCCGCGACGGCCAGGCTGGCGACGACCCGGACGGCGTCCTCGAATCGCGCGGGGGCGCTCTCGGGCGATCGACCGGCGAGGACGTACTGGGAGAGCACGAGCGTGACCTCTGGCCTGGCGTCCCGCTCACGGTCCCCTCCCTCCCTTACGATCAGGTCTCCGAGCCGTGCCGTCGTCGGCCAGTGGACTCGCCGGAGACCGTCGCCGGGAACGTACGGCCGGAGAAGCGACGCGCCACTGCGCAACCGTTCGACGGACGCTCTCGTCGTCTCGAGGCCCGAGCCGCTGCGGCTCGAAGGCAGCACGGCCGGAAGCGCTTCGGCGGGGGGGCGGACGCCGTAGCGGGTGCGCCCGGTGGAGGTCAGCTTGCGCTGCGCCGCCCCGAGACCGTCCACGACCATGGCGTCGAGGCCGGGGAGCTCGTGGCGCCCCCGGCGCTCGGTCGAAAGGCGCAGCGACACCGTGGCGAGGTCGCCGGGGACGAGCCTCGGGATGTGCACCTCCGGGCCGAGGCGCGGGCTCGAGACGAGGAAGAGCCGGTCTCGCGGGGTTGGCACGGAGCCGGCGTTCTCCACGGTGAGCTCAAGCATGGCCGTCTCCCCGGCCTCGATGACCTGGGGGACGACCGTGGCGCTGACGACCAGCTTGAGATTGGGCGATCTCACCCGCAGCACCCCGACGACGACGACGGTGACGGCGGCCGCCGCCAGCCCGAACAGCTCCGTCACGCCGAGCAGGCGACCGGCGACGAGCAGCAGGAGGGCCATCCAGAGGACGAAGCGGCCTCTTCGTGTCAGCATGAGCGTGGACTCGTCCCGGTCAGCTCCCTCCCGATGCAGCGTCCAGCACCGGGACCTTTGACAGGATCTCGGACGCGACCCCCGCCACCTGGTCTCGTGACCGTGTGCGGGTGGTGCGGAGCTCGAGGCGATGGCCGATCACAGGCAGGAAGAGCGTCTTCAGGTCGTCGGGGACGACGAAGTCGCGGCCGTGGAGGAGCGCCCAGGCGCGGGCTGCCCGCTGGAGCGAGAGAGTCGCCCGTGGCGACATGCCGAGAAGGACGGCTGGATGCGAGCGGCTGGCGTTGGCGAGATCGACGAGGTAGCGGCGGACGGCGTCCGAGCAGTGGACACGCCTCGCCCTGAGCGAGAGGGCGTAGACCTCCGCCGGGCTCGCGACGGGCTCGAGATAGAGGATCGGGTCCTCGGACCCGTGGCTGGCGAGGAGGCCGACCTCTTCGGCCGGATCGGGATAGCCGAGGTGCGCCCGCATGAGGAACCGATCGAGCTGGCTGTTCGGCAGCGGGTAGGTGCCGTCGTGCTCCTGCGGGTTCTGGGTGGCGATCACCATGAA
>JASHRK010000036.1 GCA_030037405.1 Acidimicrobiales bacterium
GCCCGAGCCGCCGTCCTTCCCTACATCTGCACGCGGGCGATCGTGCTCACCGCCTTGTTCATGAGCCGGTTCCTCGTGAGCCACCTCCACCTGGGCGGAACGATGGCGGCACGCGTGAGCCACGGCGGCCTCCTTGCCTGGGACGCCTCCTACTACAGGAGCATCGCCGAGGTCGGCTACGCGAGGACGGGCGAGGCTTCGCTTCGTTTCTTCCCCCTCCTCCCTATCGCCGGCCGTGCCCTCGCACTTCTGCCGGGAGTATCGCGGGGCGCCGCCATAGTCGTGATCGCCAACGTCACGGGCTTCCTCGCCCTCGTGGCGCTGCACGCCCTCGTGAGCCGGGAGTCTCTCGGCGAAGGGACGCCGGAGCGGAGCGTCTGGGTGCTCTCGCTCTGGCCGGCCGCCTTCGTCCTCGTGATGGGCTATCCCGAGGCACTCTTCCTCCTCCTTTCGATCCTGGCCTTTGCATGCTGGCGCGCCCGGCTCTGGTGGTGGTCCGTGCTGCCGGCCTACCTCGCCGCCCTCTGCCGCCCGACCGGCATCCTCCTCGCCCTGCCTGCGCTCGTCGAGGTCGTCTTGCAGTGGCGGGCCGGGCCGCATCGGGAGCTGCGCGACCACGCCGGCCAGCTCGCCGCCCTCCTCGCCGTCCCGGCGGGGACCGTCACCTACCTCTCGTGGGTGGGGGTCGCCTTCGGCGACTTCTTCAAGCCGTACCAGGAGCAGCTCTCGCGGGCGAATCGGGGCGGCTTTGCCGATCCCTTCGTGACCTTCGCCCGCCTCGCCTCCGACCTGGCGCGGGGAGTGCACCTTGGCTCGTCGCTCCATGCCCCCTTTGCCATCTTGTGCCTGGCGCTCACGATCTATCTCTTCTTCCGCCTCCCGGCCTCCTACGGCTGCTACGCGGCGGTGACCATGCTCGTCGCGATCACGGCGCCGAACCTCGACTCGCTCGAGCGCTACGCCCTCGCCTGCTTCCCCCTCGCCGTCGCCCTCGGGTGCCTCACCGAGCGCCGCCTCGCCCAGTGGCTCGTCTTCTCCGTCGCCGGCGCGCTCCTGGCAGCCGTCAGCCTGCTCGCCTTCCTCGGGATCTACGTGCCGTGAGCGCTCCCGGCGGGGTGGGACAATGAGGCGATGACGGCGTCACCGGTGGAGCCGCCGGCGCCCGGGCACGTCGTGGTCATCGGTGCCGGACCGGCCGGGCTTACCGCCGCCTACGCGCTCGCGAAGAAGGGCGGTCGCTGCAGCGTGCTCGAGGCCGACTCGGTCGTGGGCGGGCTGGCGCGCACGGTCGAGAGGGACGGATGGCGCTTCGACGTAGGGGGGCATCGTTTCTTTACCAAGGTGAGGGAGGTGGAGGAGCTCTGGGAGGAGATCCTCGGCCCGGAGGACTTTCTCGTGCGGCCGCGCCTCAGCCGCATCTATCACGGGGGCAAGTACTTCGACTACCCCATCCGGCTGGGGAGCACCCTTCGCGGGCTCGGCCCCCTCGAGTCGGCCCGATGTGGCCTCTCCTATCTCTGGGTGAGGGTGCGGAAGCCGAAGGACCTCGACTCCTTCGAGGGTTTCGTCGCCTCCCGCTTCGGTTGGCGCCTCTACCGGAAGTTCTTCAAGACCTACAGCGAAAAGGTCTGGGGAGTCCCCGCCACCGAGATCGGGGCCGACTGGGCGGCGCAGCGCATCAGAGACCTCTCCCTGGCAAAGGCCGTGGTGAATGCCCTCGCCCCTCACAGGACGGCAAGGGTCACCTCGCTCATCGAGGAGTTCCACTACCCGAGGCTCGGGCCGGGGATGATGTGGGAGAGGGCGGCCGATCTCGTCCGCCAGGCAGGCAGCGAGATCCGCCTCTCGAACGTCGTGAGATGCGTCCGCCACGAGGGCTGCCGCGCCGTCGCCGTCAGGGTCGAGACGCCCGACGGCCAAAGCGAGGAGCTGGCGGCAGAGCACGTCATCTCCTCGATGCCCCTCGCAGACCTCGTGCTCGCGCTCGACCCCCCCGCGCCCGACGAGGTGCAGCAGGCGGCGAAGGGCCTCCATTTCCGGGACTTCTTGACGGTCGCTCTCGTCGTGCCAGAAGAGCGCGGCTTTCCTGACAACTGGGTCTACGTCCACGACGAGGTGAAGCTCGGCCGCGTCCAGAACTTCGCCTCCTGGTCGCCGGAGATGGTGAGGGACGGCAAGACCTGTCTCGGTCTCGAGTACTTCGTGTTCGAGGGAGACGAGCTCTGGACGATGAGCGACGTCGACCTCGTCGCCCTCGGCACCCGGGAGCTCACCGAGATAGGCCTCCTGCGGCGCGAGGACGTCGAGGCCGGTTACGTCGTCCGGATGCCAAAGGCCTACCCGGTCTACGACGAGGGGTACGCGAGGCGGGTCTCGCTCATCCGGGGCTACCTCGCCGACGCCTTGGAGAACGTCCACCCCGTAGGGCGAAACGGGATGCACCGCTACAACAACCAGGATCACTCGATGCTCACCGCGCTCCTCACCGTCGAGAACCTCTACGGCGAGGACTACGACACCTGGGCGGTCAACGTCGACGCCGAGTACCACGAGGAGCAGGTCGGGCGGCCGGCGCGGAGCCGCTCCGGCAACGCTGCACCGGGGACGCCGACGGTGCGGGCGGCCCCGGTCACGCCGCCGTGACCGGGGCCGCCGTGACCGGGGACGAACGTGAGCGCCTGGCGGCGCTCGCCGCCCGCGCCGGCCTGCGCCGCGTCGTCGTGATGGCTTGGAGGGACCTCGACGACCCGGAGGCGGGAGGCTCCGAGCTGCACGCGCACGAGGTGGCGCGGCGCTGGGCCGGAGCCGGGATAGAGGTGGTCGTCCGCACCTCGTCGGTAGCAGGTGAGCCGGAGGAGATCGAGCGGGACGGCTACCTCGCCATCCGTCGCTCCGGGCGCTACCAGGTCTTCTTCACGGCCCCGGCCGACGCCGCCTCGGGCAGGCTCGGAGCTGTCGACGGGATCGTCGAGATCTGGAACGGGATGCCCTTCTTCGGGCCGGCCTGGGGCTGGCGAGGGCACCGGGTGCGGCGGGTGACCTGGCTCCATCACGTGCACGCCGAGATGTGGCAGATGGTGCTCACCCCGCGACTGGCCAAGCTCGGGGAGACCGTCGAGCTGCGCCTCGCCCCCCCGGTGTACCGCCGGAGCAGGATCGTCACGCTCTCGTGCTCCTCGCGTGCCGAGATCGTCGCGATGCTGAAGCTGCGCCCCGGGCAGGTGAGCGTGGTGCCCCCAGGGGTCGACCCGAGGTACTCCCCCGGCGGCAGGCGGTCGCCTGCCCCCCTTGTCGTAGCCGTCGGCCGCCTCGTACCCGTAAAGCGTTTCGACCGGGTCATCAGCGCCGTCGCCGAGCTTCGCCACCGGGGCGTCCCCGACGTCGAGTGCGTCATCGTCGGCGAGGGACGGGAGCGCCCCTTCCTCGAGGCGCTTCGCCACTCCCTCGGCGCCGATTCGTACGTCCAGCTGCCGGGGAGGGCGGCTCCCGAGGAGCTCGTCGCGCTCTACCGGAGGGCCTGGGTCCTGGCCGCCACCTCGGTGAGGGAGGGCTGGGGGATGACCGTGAGCGAGGCGGGCGCCTGCGGGACGCCGGCGGTGGCGAGCCGCATCGCCGGCCACGAGGATGCCGTGGTCGAAGGAGAGACCGGCTTTCTTGCCTCGAGCCGCCACGAGCTCGTGAGCCGCCTTGGCGACGTCATCGGCGACGAGGGACTGCGGGCGAGGCTGTCGAAGGCAGCAAGGGACCGAGCCTCCGAGCTCACCTGGGAGAAGACCGCCTTCGGGACGCTCCAGGTCCTGTGCGAGGAGGCGTGAGGGCGATGATCGCCGTCGGGCTCACGGGGGGGATCGGCTCGGGCAAGTCGACCGTCGCCTCGATGCTCGTGGCACATGGCGCCATCCTCGTCGACGCCGATGCCATCGCACGCGAGGCCCTCGAGCCGGGCCGGCCGGCCTGGAGGCGGGTGAGGGAGCGTTTCGGCGAGTCGGTCGTGGCGCCAGACGGGGCCATCGACCGGGCGAGGCTCGCAGCTGTCGTGTTCTCCGACGTCCCCGCCCGGGAGGACCTGAACGCCATCGTCCATCCCGAGGTGGAGGCGGAGATCGCCCGCCGGCTTGCCGAGCTAGCGTCGGGAGACGGCATCGTAGTCGTCGACATCCCTCTTCTCGCCGAGCGGGGAAGGGGCCGCTACCGTCTCGCAGGCGTGCTCGTGGTGGACGCTCCCCCCGAGGTGGCGGCGGAGCGGCTCGTCTCCTTGCGGGGGATGGCGCCGGCGGAGGTGGAGGCTCGCATGTCGGCCCAGGCTTCACGGGCCGAGCGCATCGCCGTGGCCGACTTCGTGATCTTGAACTGGGGCTCGATGGCGGAGCTCTCCCTCATGGTGGGCAACGCCTGGGCGTGGATGGAGGGCCTGGCGGGGGGCGAACGCGCACCCTCTCGGTACCATCGGTAGGGTGCCTCCCTTTCGGGTCGTGAGCGACTTCGAGCCGGCGGGCGATCAGCCCGACGCAATCGCCGCGCTCGCCGCCGGGATCGCTCGCGGAGACCGCTTCCAGACGCTGCTCGGCATCACGGGAAGCGGCAAGAGCGCGACGGTCGCCTGGACGATCGAGAAGGCCCAGCGCCCGACGCTCCTGCTGGCGCCGAACAAGTCGCTGGCGGCGCAGCTGGCCGGCGAGCTGAGGGGGTTCTTCCCGGAGAACCGGGTCGAGTACTTCGTCTCCTACTACGACTACTACCAGCCCGAGGCCTACCTCCCGTCCTCCGACACCTACATCGAGAAGGACTCCTCCATCAACGACGAGATCGACCGCCTCCGCCACTCGACGACCTCCGGCCTCCTCACGCGAAGGGACGTCGTCGTCGTCGCCTCGGTCTCCTGCATCTACGGGCT
>JASHRK010000415.1 GCA_030037405.1 Acidimicrobiales bacterium
GTACCAGATCATCCGACGTGGTGTCGCCAGCGGCGAGATTCGCCCGGACGTCGACGTTGCCTTTGTCAACGAGATGCTCGTTGCGCCAGTGCTCGCCCGCATGGGCTCTGGTGCGACGGAAGGTCTCGACCCCGACACGAGCAGCAAGCGGATCGTCGAGCTCATCTACGACGGCATCAAGGCTCGGTGATGGCTGCCAGCAGCTCGGTAGTGCCACAGTGTGACACCTCGTGGTACAATCAATCTCGTGGCTGATCACTACACCTTGCGGCTCCCAGCGGGAACCCGAGAGCGCCTCGCCACGCGGGCTCGCCACGCTCGAGTGGCCGAGCGCACCTTGGCCCAGCGCTATGTCGAGGAGGGACTCCGGCACGATCTCCATCCTCTGGTCCACTTCCTCGACGGCCCGAGTGGTCGGCGGGCAAGCATGGTCGGCCGCGGGCTCGACGTGTGGGAGGTCATCGCCACCGTGCGAGACAACGGTGGCTCGATCCCATCAGCAGCTCAGTACTTGGGGGTCCCGACGGGGTTGGTGGAAGCCGCCGTTGCCTACTACGGGGAGTATCGCGACGACATCGACGCGGAGATAGACGCCAACGAAGTCGCCTACGAACGGGGCCGTGCCGCAGCCGCGGCGGGTGCACAAGCGCTGCGTGCGTGAGAGCTCTCTTGGACGAGCAGCTCTCGCCTCGGATCGCAGAGCTGTTGCGCGAGGCCGGTTATGACGTCGTCGCCGTAGCCGAGTGCGACGACCTCATAGGGAGCAGCGACGCAATTCTTCTCGAGGTCGCCACCACCGAAGGGCGCGCTGTGATCACCAACAACATCAAGGACTTTCGTCCGCTTGCTGCGGAGTTGCTCGCACAAGGACGTGAGCACGCAGGCCTGATCTTGGTCCCTTCGACGAGGGTGCGCACCCGAGCGGCGGTCGTCCTCCTGGCAGGTGCCATCGAGAAGCTGCTGCACGACCACCCCGACGGTCTGGCGAGCAGCGAGCGGTGGATCGGTCCGCTTCCTGCGACGGGCGTATAAGTCGACGCAGTTGATCGAGTTCCTCGAAAATAGCCTAGCATCCAGGCGTGAGCGATCCGGAGGACCACGGGGACCGCGGCTGGGGCTTCCGCACCCGTGCCGTGCACGCCGGCAACCGACCTGACCCGACGACGGGGGCTCGGGCGGTCCCGATCTACCAGACCACCAGCTTCGTCTTCGAAGACGCTGCCGACGCCGCCGACCTCTTCGCGCTGCAGAAGTACGGCAACATCTATACGAGGATCGCAAACCCGACCGTCGCCGCCTTCGAGGAGCGGATGGCCAACCTGGAAGGGGGGATCGGTGCGGTCGCCACAGCGAGCGGTCAGGCCGCCGAGCTCATCCTCTTCACGGCACTCGCCGGTGCGGGGGACCACATCGTGGCCAGTGCCGCCCTCTACGGAGGCACGCACACGCTGCTCGACGTCTCGTTGCGACGCCTCGGTATCGAGACGACCTTCGTACCGCCCGACGATCCCGCGGCGTTTGCAGCAGCGGTACGACCCGAGACGAAGGCCTTGTACACCGAGATCGTCGCCAATCCGTCCGGAGTCGTCGCTGACCTAGAGGCGCTTTCGGCCGCAGCCCACGCCGAAGGCGTACCGCTCGTCGTCGACGCCACGCTGGCGACGCCATATCTCTGCCGCCCGTTCGAGCATGGGGCAGATGTGGTGGTGCACTCGGCAACCAAATTCATCGGCGGTCATGGCACCTCGATGGGCGGGGTCGTCGTGGAGAGCGGGCGGTTCGACTGGGCCAACGGGCGCTTCCCTCGCATGACCGAACCGGTGGCCAGCTACGGAGGCCTTCGTTTCTGGGACAACTTCGGGGAGTACGGCTTCTGCACCCAGCTGAGGGTCGAGCAGCTGCGTGACTTCGGCACCTGTTTGGCGCCCCTCAACGCCTTCCTGCTCCTCCAGGGACTCGAGACGCTCTCGCTCCGCATGGAGGCCCACGTGGCCAACGCCATCGGGTTGGCCGAGCACCTGGCCGCCCACCCGGCGGTGGCGTGGGTCTCGTATCCGGGGCTTCCCGCTTCGCCCTACCACTCGCTGGCTGCCAAGTACCTCCCGAGAGGGTCGGGCGCGGTGTTGTCGTTCGGGGTGAACGGTGGCCGTGCGGCCGGTCAGGCGTTTATCGAAGCGGTGGAGCTGGCCAGCCATCTGGCGAACATCGGCGACACCCGGACGCTCGTGCTCCATCCCGCGTCGACGACGCACCAGCAGCTCTCGGAGGCCGCACTGGCGGCGGCGGGCGTCGGTGCCGATCTGGTGCGGGTGTCGGTCGGCATCGAGGATCTCGACGACATCATCTGGGACTTCGACCGAGCTCTCGGCGCCGCGGGCAAGGCGACCGGGTGACCTCTACGTCCCTCCCCCCGGAGCCCGTCGGGACCTGGCGCCCCCCGTCGGCACGCGATCGGTTGGCGATACTCGAGCGAACTCGCACGGTCGCCATGGTCGGCGCGTCGTCGAACCCGGCTAGGGCGAGCTACTTCGTGGCTACTTACCTCCTCAGCTCGAGCACGGACTACACGGTCTGGTTCGTGAACCCGCGAGAGACCTCGATCCTCGGCCATCCCGTGTACCCGACCCTGGCGGACCTCCCGGAGCCTCCCGACCTGGTGGACGTGTTCAGGCGCGCCGTCGAACTTCCCGGGGTTGCCCGAGATGCGGTCGGCATCGGCGCGAGGACGTTCTGGGCCCAGCTCGGGCTCTGGAACGAGGAGGCAGCCACCCTGGCGCACGGTGCGGGCCTGTCGGTCGTGATGAACCGGTGCCTCAAGATCGAGCACGCCCGTTTCGCCGGCGGTCTGCACCTGGCGGGTTTTGACACCGGGGTGATCAGCGCCAAGCGAGCGGTACGCCCGGGTCAGGTCACACGCGCCCGCTCGTCGAGATAGCTGACGAGGTGGACGGCGAGCGCCCGGGCATCGTCCCCCGCGCCGTCGATAAGCGTGGACTTCCGCCGGCGAAGGAAGGGTGCCCCCACGAGGTAGAGACCGGGCACTGGGGTCGCGCCGCCGTCGTGGCGGACGTGGCCTTTTGCGTCGAGGACCGGGATGTCGAGCCACGGGTAGTCGGACCGGTAGCCGGTCGCCCAGAGCACGGTCTTGATCTCGCCGGACCGGAGGGAGAGCGCGAGAGGCGCGTCCGGGGGGACGGCCGTCGGGGCGGGACGGTGGACCGGGTCGACCTCGGCGTCGATGCCCCGGCTTCGTGCCCACGCATCGACCGCGTCCAGCATCCGGGTCAGCTTGAGATCGGCGAGCATGCAGACGTTGGCAAGGGAACCGGAGAACTGAGCGGTCCCGTCTCCGGTGATGCCAGCGAGACGGCCCACGATGCGGATGCCCATCCCCTGGAGCGCGTTGAGGTCGACCGTCCTTCGATCAGTCGACCCGAGGAGCTGGAAAGACGCAACGTTGCGGGCCCGCACAAGATCGTCCACCTCCTGGTAGCCCTCGTCCAGGATCCCCGCCGTGTCGAGCCACCACATGATGTCCATTCCCCGGTACGTGCGCGGGGCCCGAACATGGCTTCCGACGGACAGCGTCACGGGTCGTCCCGAGCGCTGGACTTCCTCGGCGATCTGCACGCCCGTGGCGGCCGCGCCCACCACGAGGACGCCGCCGTCCGCCAGCTGGGTGGGGTTGCGGTACTCGGCCGGGGTCACGCTAGCCACCTGCGAGGGCACGGCAGCGGCGATCTCCGGTATCTCGGGCCGGTTGTACGGGCCGCTCGCGATGACCACCGTGCGAGCCAGCCACTCCTCGTCCGCAGTTCGCACCAGGAACCCGTCACGGAAGGTGCGGACGGCGACGACTTCAGAATGGGGCCGCACCGGGGCCGAGACCACCGCCGCGAAGCCACGCACGTACTCGGTCACCTGGGGCATCGTCATATACCCGTCGGGATCGGCGCCGGCGTAGCGGTAGCCGGGCAAGCGGTTCAACCAGTTGGGCGTGAGCAGGCGCAGGGAGTCCCACCGGCCCGTCCAGGAACTGGCGACCTCGGCGCGTTCGAGCACGACGTGGTCGACCGAGCGCTCCGTCAGGTGGGCACTCATGGCCAGGCCACTCTGGCCCGCCCCGATGACGACGGTGGTTGTCGTGGGCAATGCGGCCGGGTCGCCCCGTCAGCCGACGAGCGTCAAGCCACGGTGACGCGGACGTTGGTGGGGTTAGTCACAGCATCGAACACGGCAGAGCGCTTCTGTGACTGCGCCACGAGTGCCTTGACGTCCTCGGGCGAGGCGTCGGCATCGATCGAGTACCTCACATCGATCTGGCTGAACCCGTTGCGGACGTCGGGGTCAGAGCCCAGGATGCCTCGAATGTCCATGTGGCCCTCCAGCGTGGCCGTCACCGAACGCAACTGGATCCCGCGGTTCTGCGCCACGGCGGCGACGCCAGCCGTCAGGCAGCCGGCCAGGCTGACAAGAAGGAGCTCCACCGGCGTCGGGCCGTTGTCCTCAGCGGAGAAGACGCCTGGATGGTCGCCGTCGAACTCGAACTCCTGCCGGTGCGCCTGCTCCTGCCCAAGGCCGTAGAAGCCGTGCACGGAGCTCCGGCTGTGCGTCCCACGCACCCAGGTATTGCTGGCGCGCCAGGTGAACTGCGCGCCCTCTGGCTGAGCTGCCAGGGCGTCGCGGGCACCGACAAGGAACTGGACGTCGACGCCGTTGTCGACTGGGGTAGCCGTGCTGGTCACGTCTGGTGCCTCCTCGTGGTCGAGGTGTGAATGGTAGAGGGTCAGGAAGCATACTATATAAAAACGATGGATTCACTCGCAAATAGACGGAGAGCCCGCTA
>JASHRK010000416.1 GCA_030037405.1 Acidimicrobiales bacterium
CAGGCCGGGAAGCTCGGGCAGATACCGGCTCAGTACCTCCCTCACCGAACGATCGAGGACGAGCGCTGAGCGCTCCAGCGCTCGAGGCCTGAGCGCTTTGCGCTCGCTCGCCTAGTGCGAGATCCCCACGCCACCCCTCGTGGTCGCGCCGTAGAGTCTCTTCGTCGCCTGCAGGTCGAGGGGTCGAACTCCCCGTTGCTCGCCCGCCCCGTCCTTGCCCAACTGGTCGGCTGGCACGATCCAAGCGACCTCGAACTCGATGCCGTCGGGGTCCTTGGCGTAGAGGGACTTCGTCGTCCCGTGGTCCGAGGCACCGACGAGCGAGCCGGCGTCCTCTAGGGCGTGGGCCAGGCGTTCGAGCTCGTCGAGGGTGTCGACCTCCCAGGCGAGGTGGTAGAGGCCGACCTGGTCTTTGCCTGCGGTCGTGGGCGCGGCGTCTGTGCCGATCTCGAAAAGGCCGATGTCGTGGTCGTTCGTCGACCCAGGGGCTCTCAGAAACGCAGCTCCCCTCAACCCACCTCCCGCGCTCAGCTCACGGAAGCCGAGCACCTCCGTGTAGAAGGCGACGGTTCGCCCGACGTTGCGGACGTACAGGACGGCGTGGTTGAGGCGGGTGATGGGCATCGCCCTGTCCAACGCCCTCGACTGGGCTGTTGTTCCTATGGGTGGTGCGGGGCGGCCGGCGTGGCGGTGCGGGGCCGGCCCGGCGGCCGGCGTGGCCTGGGAGCGGGCGTCCCGCTGGTTCCGTAGTGGTAGAGGTTTCTTCCCGTGGGGGGCTACAACCTCAACCGGTTGGGCCGAGCCCGACTCTGACCGTGATCTCCTCGGTCGCCCGTACCACGGTGAACTCGAGAACGGCGTCGCTGCCGTCGAGTGCCGCGTGGAGGTCGTCGACGGAGCCGAGCGGCACTCCGCCGACGGCCACGAGGACGTCGCCGCGACGCAGGCCCGCACGGTCTGCGGCCCCACCCTCTTCCACGCCTCGGACGAGGAGGCCGTCGACCTCCGGCAGCCCCGCCGCCGCTCGCAGATGGCGTGCGGCTTGGCGCGGAGCGATGGCGGCGCCAAGGCGCCGACGGCTCGGCGCCTTGCCTCTGGCGAGGTCGTCGATGCGTTGACGGAGACCGGCATCGGCGACGACCGCAAGGTAGAAGCCTTCCTGCAGGCGGTGAGTGTTGATCCCGACCACGCGTCCCTCGAGGTCGAGGACAGGTCCGCCCGAGGATCCTCGTTCGAGAGGAGCGGTGTGCTCCAGGCCACCGCTGATGAGCCGGCCGCGGGGGCCACGAAACGAGCGGTTGAGCGACGACACGGTCCCGAGACTCGCCCGCAACCCGTGCCCTCGGGGATTGGCGAGCGCAATTACGAACTGACCCAGTTGAACCGGTCGCTCCGACAGGGGGGCAACCGGTGCCGGCGCCGTATCGACGGTGACGACGGCGAGGTCGCCATCGAGATCGGAGGTCGCATTCGAGCCGGTCGCCTGGTGCCCGTCTGAGAAACTGACCACGGTGTCTCCCTCGCGAAGGTTGTGCGCGTTCGTCACGACGGTGTTCTCCGCCACGACGAGCCCGGAGCCTGATCGGTTGACGGCGACCACTGACGGGCCGACGGCCTCGGCGACGTCTCGGATGGCGGTGGATAGTTCTTCGGCGGCGCTCATGTTTCTCGCTCCTTCTAGATGTCTCGCTCAGCACTATACTTGTTACTTGCAAGTGACTAGTCAAACGGTCCAGGATCGGCAGGTGTAGACAGCAAGTGATGACCGCCCACCTGAAGGACCCGCTAGCTCTGGCACTGGAGCACGTCGGAGACCGCTGGACGTTACTTGTCATCGGTGCGTTGCTCGAGGGCCCGCTCAAGTTCGGAGCGCTGCAGGAGGCAGTGCCAGGGGTCGCTACCAACGTCTTGGCGGGACGGCTGAAAGAGCTCGAGCGTCATGGTCTCGTGGTCGCGGAGCCTTATTCCACTCGGCCCCTGCGGCTCGAGTACAGAGCCACAGCCCGCGCGAGCGACCTTGCCGGAGCCCTCCGTGTCTTGGCGGCGTGGGGTGCACGGCGAGAAGGCGATCACGAGCCTCTTGCGCACAGCGGTTGCGGGACGGCCCTGGAGGTGAGGTACTGGTGCCCGACCTGCCATCAGCTCGTCGATGACGAAGAAGACGTGTGGCTGTGAGGTGCCCTGGCAGATCCGGCCGCGCTCCCTGTCCTCGGTCGGTCTCGCCTTCGCTGAGAAGTGCTCTGTACTGCTCGACACTCACCTCGGGTAAGTCACGGGGTTGTGGCACCACTCGGGATTGCCGGATGCCCTTGCCTTCGAGGCTAACGGACCGCCTCGGGCCGCCTACGATGTCCAGCGTTCGGGGGCCGCTAGCTCATCGGGTAGAGCAGGGGACTTTTAATCCCAAGGTGCCGGGTTCGAGCCCCGGGCGGCCCACACAAATTCCGTTGTACGAACCACTCACTCGTCGGCCGTTCAGACCGCGATGACGTCCACAAGGTCCTGCAAACCTCGGAAGTCTTCCGGGTTGCGCGTGTAGAGGGGCAAGTCCGTTGCACAGGCAGTCGCCGCGATCAGGAGATCAAGGGCCCGAGTCCCACGCGCCTTTCGTCCGCTCGCGATCTCAGTGGCGTAGATCCGGCCATAGGCGCGGGCAGCCTCTCCGTCGAATGGAAGGGGGTCGAAGGCCGCTTCTGCCCGCTGCAATCGGTCCTGTCGGCGCGCCCGCTCTCCGGCGTCCCCGGTCGCGTGAGGACCGGCGGCTAGCTCTGCCATGGTGATCGCGCTGACGGCGAGCTCGACTGGGAGCTGTCCTGGCTCGAGTTGCTCGAGGTCGACGACGACGGAGGTATCGATGATCCCCCGCTCGGCGCGTTGCGGATCAGGCACGAGGGCTTGAGTCCTGAGAGGCAACGCTGTCGAGGTCCCTGCGAAGCTGGGCCAGATCGACGCTTGGAGCACCACGGAACATGGCGATGACGGTATCGGCGCTCACGAACCGGTGTCGGCGAAGCGGAGTCAGTTCACCAACAGGTACGCCGTTTCGAGTGACGACGAAGCTCTCGCCCTGGTCCAGTGCCCGCATGATCTCGCCGCTGTCGTTCCGAAGCTGACGTTGCGTAATGTCCCTAGCCATGACGACACTGTAGCACATAGTGCTACGACCCGTGGTGTCGATGCTCGAGGTGGGGGAAGGTTCCGCCGGCGACAGCAGGCCGAGCCCGTTTAGAGACGGAGCGCCTTCGGCGACAGGAGGGACCGCCGTGCGAACTCGCCGATGCTCATCTCTTCCACAAGCCAACTCCATTGTCATCGGGCTGGCTGCCCGATGAGCCCAGTGTGCGGGTTGCCCCAAGGTAAAGGTCAAGCCCCATGGCGCGAGAGATCGTGTTGGTCGAGGCCTCAGCAGTCGACGGCGATGTGCAGCGCTGCGCACGCCTCGACGAGCCGAGCGGGTTCCAACGCGCAGATGCGACCTGTGAGGCTGGCCTTTGGCACGCCACGCAGGTTGTCGAAGCTTGCAACGCACTCCGACGGCATCCCGTCGCCGGGTCCGAGTGAGACCTCCGTTGGAATGCTCCGGATCGTGCGGGTCACCCGGGCAGCAAGTACGCCGTTCAGCACAGGGATGGCCGCTGATCTAGTCATGACGAGGAAGGGCCGGCGATGCTCGAGAGCTGTGATGGCTTCGACACCAGCTCGCACAGCAGCCGCCCGGCTCCCGGAGGCGCCACTTGCGACAAGTGCGTCGAGCGGCGAGTTGTTGGCGGAGCTCCGGCGAGCGCGCGCTTCGGGCGAGCGCTTCGATGTAGGCGTGGTAGTAGGGACGATCGACCCGATGCGCAGGCCGCCGGCGGGCGACCCTGCCCTGACGTGTTCCGGCCGCCTACCATCGCGGGTGGCAACCCACGACCTCAAGGAGGGCCGACATGCCACGCCGTAGGTCGCTCACGAGCCAGCTCTACCGAGCGGCGCGTGTCAGCAACAACCTTCGTGCCGCCTCGCGTGGTCCCGGGTCGTTCGCGAAGCGTCAGGTCCGCCGCAAGGCGTACAGGGCGAGCGGCGGCTTGACCCGTGCGATCCTGAAGGCCTTCGGCCTGAGCAAGTAAGCAAGCGAAGGCTGTCATGAGGTTCGAGGGCAGCGAGTCGAGCATCTTCTACGAGCAGTTCGGGGATGGCCCAGACATCGTCTGGGTGTCCGGTGGTGGCGGACTGGGCTCTGACTGGCACGAGTTCCAGATCCCCTACTTCTCCCCTCGCTGGCGCAGCACGACGCTCGACAACCGCGGGATCGGAAAGACGCGCTGTGACGTGCCGCTCCCATGGCCAGTCGAATCCTTCAGCAACGACCTCGCCGAGTTGATCGAGGCGGTCTGTTCGCCGCCCGTCGCCGTCGTCGGCATCTCGATGGGCGCAGCAATCGTCCAGCAGCTCGCCCTCGACCACCCGGAGCTCTTCTTCTCTGGGATCGTGACGGGAACCGGCGCCAACAGCCGGGGATGGGGCTGGGACTACCAAGAGGCGGAGATCGAGTTCCGCCGGCAGGGTGGCCGGCTCGACGGAATGATGGCGGTCACGCACTATGCCGCCACGATGTACCCCGCGAGAGCCCTCGGAGACCGCGAGCTTTGGCCGCGCCTTCGCAGGATGCTGCTCGACTGGATCGACTCCGGCGAGAACGAGGCATCGCTCGTCCCCCAGTGGGAGATGAGCCTCCGTTACGACCAGGCGGACCGGCTTACCTCGTGCCGCGTCCCCTTACATGTCATAGCCGGCGCCGAGGACGTGCAGGCACCGCCCCAGGACCAGATGGAGGTAGCCGAGCTCGTCCCGGGCGGCAGGTACCACGAGTTCGAGGGAATGGGGCACTGCTCGATCTACGGGCATACCCACAACGTTCTCAACCCCTTCATCGAGAAACTCATCCTGGATGACCTCAACATCTCAGTACGTAGTGAATGACTAACAGTCAGTTAGTGAGGGGGAGTCTCACGACGATCTAACACGCCTACGTTGACGGATCAGGATCGAGTGGTGGTAGGCTATTCCAGACATTAGATGACTTGAAGTCATTTATGGCGCGATGCAAGTGCTGTGCCGCCTAGCTTCCGATGCCTCTCCGGGGGGAGATAGGAGTTGCCATGGACGACTTTGCCCCTGACATCCCGTTGCAGCGCAGCCTGTCCAAGTCTCGTTACGTCGACGAGCTCTCCTTTGACGAAGAGCGCGAGCTCGTGCTCTACGCCGATTGGTTCTGCGTCGGCCGGGAGGCCGCGCTCGACCAAGCGGGCGACTACCTCGTTGCTGACGTCGCCGGCGAGAGCGTCCTCGTCGTCCGCGCCCGCGACAAGGCGCTCCACGCCTTCTACAACGTCTGCCGCCACCGCGGCACACGTCTCGTGCCGAGCGGTCCGGGCGAGCCCTCCGAGGCTGCCGGCCGTTCGGGCCAGTTTGGCGGGGCCATCCGCTGCCCGTACCACGCCTGGACCTATGCCCTCGACGGAGCGCTCCGGGCGGCGCCCTTCCTTCCCGATGCCCGTTGCTACCGGGAGCAGCTACCGCTGCATGGTGTGGAGGTTGGCACTTGGGGAGGCTTCGTCTTCGTCCGCCTCGAAGGCCCAACCGAGGGCGAGTCACTCTCCAGCTCTCTCGGCGAGGTCTCCGGGCGCCTCTCTCGTTACCCGCTCGAGGAGCTGCGGATCGGTCACCGGGTCCTCTACCAGGTGGCGGCCAACTGGAAGGTGATTCTCGAGAACTACAACGAGTGCTACCACTGCGGGCCGGTCCATCCCGAGCTGTGCGAGCTCGTCCCGAGCTTCCGGCGAGGCGGAGCCGGCCTCGATTGGGACGCCGGGATACCCCATCGCGAAGGCGCCAGCACCTTTACCTTCTCCGGGTTGACGAGCCGCCCCTGCTTCCCGGGCCTCGCCGAAGAGGAGAAGACGAGGCACAAGGGCGAGCTCGTCCTTCCCAACCTCATGCTCAGCCTCTCCTCCGACCACGTGGCGGCGTTCACGCTCTGGCCGCGCTCGGCGAGACACACGACGATCGTCTGCGACTTCCTATTCCACCCAAGCGCCATGAGCGAGGCGAGCTTCGATCCCTCCGATGCCGTCGAGTTCTGGGATCTCGTCAACCGGCAGGACTGGTGGATCTGCGAGCAGCAGCAAGCGGGAATGGGGTCGCGCGCCTTCTCGTTCGGGTACCTCTCGCCCATGGAGCACCCGAGCAGCGACGTCGGCCGCCATGTGACCTGCCGTCTGGGGAGCACCTAGTGGATCAGCGAGCGAGCGACAGCTATGTAACCGGCCCGGGCCGAGCAGCTTCCACGACGTGCAACTTGTACTATCGGCACTGGGCACGAGTCAGCTGCAAGAGAGCCAAGTGGGGTGGGGGGAGCACCTCTTTCAGCGACTCGGGTTACGTCGCGACGGCTCGATCCTCGGGCGCGGTCGCGTCCGGCTGAGCAGGAAGGGGTAAGGGATGCCAGAGCCTCGCAGGTTGTCACGACGGGCATTCCTCGGTGCGGGCGCCCTTGGCGCCGCCGCTGCTGGCCTCGCCGCTTGCGGCAGCACGCCGGCGGCGAGCAAAAATCACCGTGCCAGAGCCAAGGTGGCGGCGGGTCCTCCGGGACCGGGCCCCTTCTCGGGTGGCACTTACGGAGGCACTGTCAAGACCGGCTGGCTCGACGAGGCCAACTCGTACGACCCTGCGCTCGGCTACAACGACCAGGCCTGGGAAGCGATCTCCTGCCTGCTCAACACGCCTCTTTACATGTTCGCGGGCTTGTACGGCCCCGCAGAGCCAGCCCTCGCCGACGGCATGCCCGAGATCTCGGCCGACAGGACGCGCTACGTCGTCCATCTCCGCAAGGGGGCCCGTTTCTCCAATGGGCGGCCGATCGTGGCCGACGACTACGTCTACAGCTGGACCCGGGTGCTCGACCCGAAGGTCGCCTCTTGGGCCTCCACCTACCTGTACCCCATCGAGGGGGCCGAGAAGGTCGCCAACGGCAAGGCGAAGACGGTCTCGGGCCTGCGGGCTCTCGACGACTACACCCTCGAAGTGCGTCTCACCTCGCCGGTCTTCACTTTCCTCAACTATATGGCCCAGCCCTACATGGCAGCCGTGCCCCGGGAGGCCGTCGAGAGCCTGGGGAGCCGGTTCGGTACGAACCCCGTCGGATCGGGCCCCTTCATGGTCAAGAGCTACAACACGGCCGACCAGTACGCCACGTTCGTCCCCAATCCGTACTACGCCTGGAAGGGCCTCCCTTACCTCTCGGGGGTGAAGTACACCTGGGGGCTCAACGAGAACCTCGAGCTGCTGCAACTTCAGCAGGGCGTCATCGACATCATCGGCGACGGTATCGGCAGCGACGTGCTCGGCCAGGTGGAGGCAGACCACTCGCTTGACGTCTACGTAGTCGACGTCAAGCTGAACGCCACCGCCTGGGTGGCGCTCAATCTCGCCAAGCCGCCTCTCGACAACAAGCTCGTCCGCCAGGCGCTCAACTGGGGCACCGACCGCGAGGCTCTCGCACGGATAACCCACGGCTTGTACACCGCCTCCGGCTACCCGCTGCCCTCCAATCTCACCGACTACCACACGATCACCTCTCCTTTCGGCTACGACCTGGCGAAGGCGAAGTCCCTCCTCGCGCAGGCAGGAGTGTCCCATGCCACGCTCCAGTTCCTCACCGACGGCGAGAGCCCCTGGGAGGACATCGCGGAGCTGCTCGAGCAGCAGTGGCTGCAGCTCGGCATCCAGCTCGACATCGACACCGTGAGCGAGTCGGCCTGGGACACGATCACGACTACGCTGCCGCTGCGGACCGACGCCTTCCAGGACAACTACGAGATGGTGCAACCGAGCGCTCTCGACCTCATCGTCCCGTGCTACACCGCCGGCGGCAGCTACAACACCGTCTCCTACGACAGCCCGCAGCTCAACGCCCTCGTCACCAAGGCCCAGGACCAGACGAGCCTTGCCGAGTCCAACGTCTACGTCGCAGAGATCGAGAAGCTGCTGGCGGAGGATGCCGCGGCAGTGTTCCTCTTCGACATGGGCTATCCCATCGGACGCAGCCCCCACCTGCGCAACTTCCAATACCAGGGCTACACCGGCACGCGATACGAGCGGCTCTGGGTCTAGAGCCATGGCAGCCGTGCTGCTCCAGAGCGAGCCAACCGAGACCTTCGCAGACCGCCGGTTCCGTTTCCACCCCCGGGCCGCCTTGCTGGCGGGGCTCATCCTCCTCGGCGCCCTCATCGTCTTCGCCCTCCTCGCTCCGCTCTTCGGCTCTCCCTACCGGGTTTTCGCCGACGGCCTGAACGCCCAGGGCCTACCCCTCGGGCTCGGGGCGCCCGGACACCTCCTCGGGACCGACGAGATCGGTCGCGACATGCTCGCCAGGCTCGCTTCTGCAGGGCGTATCGACCTCGAGATGACCTTCATCGCCGACATCACCTCCATGGGCCTCGGCATAGTCGTCGGGCTCGTGGCGGGGTTCTACCGGGGCCTCGTCGAACAGGTCCTCATGCGCATCACCGACGTCTTCTTGTCCGTCCCGACGATCGTCTCGGGCCTGGCCCTTGCCAGCGTCGTGGGCGAAGGCCTCACCGGCATCGTCGTCGTCGTGACCGCGCTCTACTGGGCCTGGACCGCCCGGGTCATCTACGGGGAGGTCCTTCGCCTCCGCTCGAGGGTGTTCGTCGAGGCCGCGGTGGCGGCGGGCGTCCCGCGGATGACGATCCTCCGCCGCCACATCGTCCCCCACCTCTCCTCGCTCATGCTGGTCCTCTCGGCGCTCAACGCGGCGTCGGTCGTGTCCATCGGAGCGGGCCTGTCGTACCTCGGGGCGGGCGTCCAGCTGCCTCGTCCCGAGTGGGGCAACATGCTCGAGGAGGGAGAGAACGCCCTCGGGTACGCGCCCCACCTCGTCGTCGAGCCGCTCGTCATGATCATCCTCACGGTCCTCGCCTTCATGCTGATCTCCGAAGGGCTGACCAACCGCGGCCCGACCGCACGCGAGAAGACCTGGCTCGACAAGTGACCGACATCCCCGCGCCCTTCGACTGGGACGAGTTCGTCGCCGCGGCGACGGAGAACCAGATCGACGCCACCGCGGCGTCCCGCCGAGCGGAGCGCCTCGCCTTCGCAGGCAGGGTCGGGCTGCGGATCGTGCTCGCGGCTGTGACGATCCTCGCCGTCCTCATCCTCACCTTCATCCTCGAGTTCGTCGTGCCGGGAAACCCGGCCCGCGCAGTAGCCGGCCCGAAGGCCAGCCCGGTCGTGATCGCCGAGGTCACCCGCAACCTTCACCTCGACCGGCCCGTCTGGCAGCAGCTCCTCAGCTACATCGGCAATGCCCTCCATGGCAATCTCGGCTACTCGTACGTGTCGGACCAGTCGGTGGCGAGCCTCGTCGGGGGCCGCTTGCCGGCTACCGCTCTCCTCATGGCGGGCGGCATCGCCGTCGAGCTCATCGTCGGCGGGGCACTCGGCATCTGGGACGGCCTCCGTCCGCGACGCAGCTGGGTGCTGGCATCGTTGAACATCGGGCTTCTCTCCGTCCCGACCTTCACCTTCGGCTTCGCTCTCCTCCTGCTGTTCGGCTACGTCTGGCCTGTCCTCCCGGTGACGGGCGGTTTCGGCGCCGAGCAGCTGATCCTGCCGGCGATCACCTTGGGCCTGCTCGGGGCTCCCTACTACGCCAACGTCGTGCGCGACCAGCTGAGGGAGACCCTTTCGGCACCCTTCGTCCGCACCGCCCTCGCCAAGGGGCTTTCTCGCGGGGCGATCCTCCGGCGGCACGTCTTCCGCATCGTCGTGCCCCCCGTGCTCACGATGGCCGGGATGGACGTGGCGCTGTTTCTTTCCGGCGTCGTGTTCGTGGAGAACGTCTTTGCCTGGCCGGGAATAGGTGAGCTGCAGGTGCAGGCGTTCGACAACGTCGATCGCCCGGTGCTGATGGGCACGGTGGTCGTCGCCGCCGCTGCCGTCGTGGTCGTCAACCTGCTCGTCGATCTCCTGCGGCTCGTGGTCGACCCGCGGGTGCGGTCCGAGTCCCTGTGAGCTCGGTGGGGCCTGCAGCGGCCATGGCGAGCGCCGCCGCCGAGGGGACCGGCAGGCCTCTCCAGATCGAAGGGCTCTCCGTGCGCTACGGAGAGTTCCCGGCCGTGACGGCCGCCACAGTCAGCCTCGGAGCGGGACGCGTGCTCGGGCTCGTGGGCGAGTCCGGCTCGGGTAAGTCGTCTCTGGCGCTCGCCGTCTCCCGTCTCCTGCCGCCCGCCGGACGGGTCGTCGCCGGGACGGCGCTCCTCGGCTCGGTCGACCTGCTCACACTCGAGGGCGAGGCACTCCGGCGGGCCAGAGGCGAGCTCGTCGCCTACATACCCCAGGATGCCTCCGCCGCTCTCAACCCGGTCCAGAGAGTCGGTCGTCAGGTGGCCGAGGTCTTTCGTGTCCGCCACGGACTGGGAAAGGAGCAGGCGCTGGCCCAAGCCGTCTCGCTTCTTGCCAAAGTCGGCATCCGCAACCCGGGCGTGACGGCCCGAAGGTACCCCCACGAGCTCTCGGGGGGGATGCGCCAGCGCGCCATGATCGCCATCGCCCTCGCCCTCCGGCCGGCCCTCCTCGTCGCCGACGAGCCGACGACCGCCCTGGACGTGACCGTGCAGGCTGAGATCCTCGGGCTCGTCAAGGATCTCCAGGCCGACTACGGGACCACCCTGATGTGGATCACCCATGACATGGGCGTGGTGGCCGAGATCGCCGACGACATCGCCGTCATGTACGGCGGGCGTCTCGTGGAGCACGGAGCTGCCGTCGACGTCTTCAAAGAGGCGGTCCACCCCTACACGAGCGCCCTCCTCTCGAGCTTCACGAGCGGGCGGCTCGCAGCCCCGAAACAGCCGTTCGTCGCCATCGAAGGCTCGCCTCCGGTGGACACTATCCCCCCCGGCTGCCCGTTTCATCCCCGGTGTCCGCGGGCATTCGAGCCGTGCGCCACGGCCGTTCCCGACACCCGCACCGTCGCCACCGGGCATCGTGTGAGCTGTCACCTGACGGAGCCGGCATGACCCGACCCGCTACGGCCCTGCCGGCCCCGCACGCTGAGGGCTCCCCGAGGTTCGCCGCCGGTCCCTCCGGAGATGCGACAGCCTCGCCACGGGCCATCGTGAAGCTCGTGAAGGTGACCAAGCGCTTCGGGGCCACCCGTGCGGTCGACGATCTCTCCCTCTCCCTCTTGCCGGGCCGCACCCTCGGGATGGTGGGCGAGTCCGGCTGTGGCAAGAGCACGGTCGCCCGGCTCGTCGTCGGGCTCGAGCGGCCGACGAGCGGAGAGCTCCAGTACGAGGGACGCCCCTACCCTCGCAGCGACCGCGGCATGCGCCGCGTTCGCCGGCACATCGGCATGGTGTTCCAGGATCCGTACGAGGCGCTCGATCCCCGATGCACCCTTCGCCAGATCGTCGGAGAGCCACTAATGGCCCACGGCCTCTGGCGCGATGGCGGCCTGGAGCGCGTGCGAACCCTGCTCGACGCCGTCGGGTTGCCCAAAGCTGCTCTCGACTCCCGGCCGAGCCACTACTCGGGCGGCGGCCGGCAACGGGTCGGGATCGC
This sequence comes from Acidimicrobiales bacterium, assembly GCA_030037405.1. Taxonomy (GTDB): domain Bacteria; phylum Actinomycetota; class Acidimicrobiia; order Acidimicrobiales; family Bog-793; genus JOPF099. Next base: position 11,629 of record JASHRK010000416.1, read on the forward strand.
CCGTGCCCTTGCCCTGGACCCGGCCCTCGTCGTGTGCGACGAGCCCACCTCCGCCCTCGACGTCTCGATTCAGGCCCAGATCATCAACCTCCTCTTGCAATTGCAGGCCGTCCGGGGCCTCGCCTACCTCTTTATCTCCCACGACCTCGACGTCGTCCGGCGCGTGAGCGACGAAGTCGTCGTCATCTATGCCGGGGCGATCATGGAGTCAGGGCCGACGACGGCGATCACAACGGAGCCGAAGCACCCCTACACGAGAGCCCTCCTCTCGGGCGTGACGGGCACCATGCCCGACCAGCGCAAGCTCGGTTCGCGGATCCGCCTCAACGAGGAGCGCCCGGTCCCCACCGGTGCCTGCCCGTTCGCAAGCCGCTGTCCCGAGGTGCACCGTGCCTGCGTCAAGCGCCCACCGCTTCTCGCCGTCGGAGACCGTCTCGTGGCGTGCCATCTCGTCACGGGCGGGGGCGCCGGGACATGACTCGTACCGGCGAGCGCCCAGACCGTTCCCTCAGGGCGGTGCGGATGATCGAGCACGTCCTCATCCCGATGACCGACGGGACGCGGCTTGCGGGCCGGATCTGGCTGCCCATCGACGGGGAGGACGACCCGGTTCCTGCCATCCTCGACTTCCTGCCGTACCGCTACAGCGACCTCATGGCGGTGCGCGACTCGGCCGTCTACTCGTACCTGGCTTCCCGCGGGTACGTCTGCGCCCGCGTCGACCTGCGGGGAACGGGCAACTCCGATGGCCTCATCACCGACGAGTACACGCCCCAAGAGCAACGGGACGGCGTGGACGTCATCGCCTGGTTGGCGGCCCAGCCCTGGTGCAGCGGGGCGGTGGGGATGACCGGGATCTCCTGGGGCGGCTTCAACGCGCTCCAGGTTGCAGCGCACCGCCCACCCGCCCTGCGAGCCGTGATCTCGC
>JASHRK010000417.1 GCA_030037405.1 Acidimicrobiales bacterium
GTGTGGACTTCGAGGTCTCCAGTTTCTCGCGTTCACTCGCCGGGGAGTCCGGGGCGACGCAACGGGCGTACGTCAACGACGTCGAGGCACTCGTGGACTGGCTCGCTCGGGCGGGTGTGACCGATCCGTCGAGAGTCGATCGCGTCATGCTCCGCCGTTACCTCGCCTACCTGGCGACGCGCCGGTACGCGAGGCGCACGATCGCCCGCAAGGCGTGCGCCTTCCGGAGGTACTTCTCCTGGGCGAAACGGTCCGGGCTGATCGAGTGCGACCCCTCCCGCCGGCTGTCGGCACCGTCGGGCGAGGCACGCCTCCCTCGCGTGCTCGCTCCCTCGGAGCTCGCCGAGCTGCTGGAGCCGGACCGGGCGAGCCTCGACTCACAAGACGAGCCCTGGCGCCTCCGCGACGACGCCGTCCTCGAGCTCTTGTACGGGAGCGGGCTCAGAGTGAGCGAGCTGTGCGGGCTCGACCTCGAGTCGATCGACCTTCGCGGGCGTAGCGTCACGGTCTGGGGCAAGGGCTCGAAGGAGCGTCGCGTACCTGTGGGCATGCCGAGCCTCGAGGCGCTGAGCGCCTGGCTTGAGCGGGGCCGCCCGCTCGTGGTAGGCGGGGAGAGTGGGGTAAAGGCTGTGTTTCTCAATCGGCGCCGGCGGCGTATCGGCCCGAGGGATGTCCGCCGCATCCTCGACGCGAGAGCCCCGGTCCCGACCCATCCGCACGCTCTACGGCACACCTATGCCACCCATCTGCTCGACGGCGGGGCCGACCTGCGGGTGGTGCAGGAGCTTCTCGGGCATGCGAGCCTCCGGACGACGGAGATCTACACGCACGTCTCCACCGAGCGGCTCGTCGCCGCCTACGCCGCCGCACATCCGAGGGCGTGATGAGCGCGGTTCACCTGGACCGGATAGAGCGAGTAGAAGAGCTCTGGGCTCAGTACAAGCAAGAGGGCGACCGGCAGAGTCGGGACCGCCTCATCCTCCACTACTCACCGCTCGTCAAGTACGTCGCCGGCAGGGTCTACGCCCGCCTCCCGCACACCGTCGACCAGGCAGACCTGGTCAGCTACGGCATCATCGGGTTGATTGACGCCATCGCCAAGTTCGATATGAACCGGGGCATCAAGTTCGAGACGTACGCCGTCTCCCGCATCCGTGGGGCGATACTCGACGAGCTGCGCTCGATCGACTGGGTGCCACGCTCAGTTCGCACCAAGGCGCGCGCCGTCGACCAGGCCTACTCCAAGCTCGAGCACAACCTGGGCCGGTCGCCCACCGACGACGAGCTTGCCGTCGAGATGGGGATAAGCGTTGCCGAGCTCGACGCCGTCCTTCGCCAGACCGCCAGAGCGGGGGTCGCCCAGCTCGACGAGGTGCTCTTGACGAACAGCTACGGACAACGGACTCTCGGCGACACCATCCCGGACGCGAGCGACGGCCCGGTGGCAACGGTCGAGCTGGCCGAGGTCCGGCGGCTCGTCTCCCTCGAGATAAGCGAGCTTCCCGACCGGGAGAGGACGGTGCTGACGCTCTACTACTACGAGGGTCTGAACCTCGCCGACATCGGGGAGATACTGGGCGTGAGCGAGAGCCGCGCCTGCCAGATCCACACAAAGGCCGTGCACCAGTTGCGCCATCGGCTACGGGGCGCCATCGACTGAATCGACTGATCAGGCGGGCACCGCCGAGCGGCTACCATCTAGCGGCCGGGCCCCACTTGGTGCCGGTTACCACCGTCTCGTTCGGGGCACACCCGCGGTCGCCTCAAGCCGGGGCGCCGTGCCCCGGATCAGCACAACCGTCGGGAGGAAAGTCGACGTGGCCGTAGTCACGATGAAGCAGCTCTTGGAGGCCGGTGTCCATTTCGGCCACCAGACCCGCCGCTGGAACCCGAAGATGAAGCGGTTCATCTTCGGCGAGCGGAACGGGATCTACATAATCGACTTGAACCAGACCCTCGAGCGCGTCGGGATCTCGTACTCGTTCGTCCGCGACCTCGTCGCCAACGGCGGCACGATCCTTTTCGTCGGCACCAAGAAACAGACCCAGGACCCAGTAGCAGAGTTCGCGACCACTTGCGGGATGCCCTACGTGAACCAGCGCTGGCTCGGCGGCATGCTCACGAACTTCCAGACCGTCGCCGGCCGGGTCCGCAAGCTCTCCGAGCTCGAAGCCGCCAAGCGGGCGGGGGACTTCGATGCCATGCCGAAGAAAGAGGCGCTCATGAACGAGCGCGAGCTCGAGAAGCTCGAGCGCAACCTGGGTGGCATCCGCCACCTGCAGGGCCCGCCGGACGCGATCTTCGTCATCGACACGAAGAAGGAGCACATCGCCGTCACCGAAGCGCGCAAGCTGGGGCTTCCTGTGGTCGCCGTCGTCGACACCAACTGCGACCCTGACCTCATCGACTACGTCATCCCGGGCAACGACGACGCCATCCGCGCCGGGCGGTTGATGTGCAGGGTGATCGCGGATGCGGTCGCCGAGGGCCGCTACATCGCATCGAGGCGGGCCATCGCCGATCAGGGCGGACCACGCATCGGCGACTCCTTGCCTCCCATCCGGGAGCCGGTGGCTGTCGCCGCGCCGGTCGCTGTTGCCGAGAGCGAGCCGATGGCTGTTGCCGCGCCGGCCGTCGCTGCCGAGAGCGCTCCGATGGCTGTTGCCGCGCCGGCCGTCGCTGCCGAGAGCGCTCCGGTTGCTGTTGCCGGGGGCGAGTCGGCCGCCGTTGCTGGCAGCGAGCCGGTTGCTGTTGCGGAGAGCGAACCGGCCGCTGTTGCCGAGAGCGCACCGGCCGCCCAGAGCGACGAAGAGGCGGGTACGGATGAGTGACTTCACGGCACAGGAAGTCGCCGAGCTGCGGAAGCGGACGGGCGCCGGCATTCTCGACTGCCGTGAGGCGCTCGTGGCGAACGGCGGCGACCTCGAGTCCGCAGCGAAGTGGCTCGTGGAGAAGGGGAAGGTGAGCGCCGGCAAGCGGAGCTCTCGTGAGCGCTCGGAGGGTGCTGCGGCGGTGGTCGTCGACGGCCGTAAGGGAGCGATCGCATCTCTCGAGTGCGAGACGGACTTCGTCGCCATGTCGGCCGAGCTCGTCCAGCTCGTCGACGAGCTTGCGGCGGAGCTGGCCGGGGGTGGCGAGGACGCTCTGGCGGCTCAGAGCGAACGCATCGAGAAGCTCGCCATCGCCTCCAAGGAGAACGTGGCTCTCGGCAAGACGGCGCGTTTCGAAGCGGCCGACGGGTCGCTGCTCGACAGTTACCTGCACATCCAG
>JASHRK010000418.1 GCA_030037405.1 Acidimicrobiales bacterium
GATCGCCATCATCGGTGTCGGCGCCGATTCGAGAACTGAGATCGACCTCCGCCAGCTCATGACGAGACGGGCGGTGCTCAGAGGTTCGACGCTGAGAGCGCGCTCTCGTCCCGAGAAGGCGGCGACGGCACGGGCGATCGAGCAGGACGCCCTCTCATGGCTGGCCGGCGGCGTCATCCGCGTCCCCGTCGAGACGACGTTTGCCATGAAGGACGCCGAGGAGGCCTACAACCGCTTCGAGAAGGGGGGGAAGCTCGGTAAGATCGTGCTCGCAAACGAGAGCCGATGACCGCGCCGGTACGCGAAGGGGACCTGGTCTTCGAGCCGAGTACCGACCGCCGGGCAAGGGCCCACCTCTCCGCCTTTATGGGGTGGCTCGCCTCCGAGGAAGGTCGCCACTTCTCGGGCTACGGCGAGCTCTGGCGCTGGTCCGTGGAAGATCTCGGCGCTTTCTGGCGGGCTTTCGCGAGATGGGCAGGCGTGCCCTTCCGGAAGGAGGCGACGACGACCCTCAGCGCGCCGGAGCGCCCGGACGGTCGCCCGTCCGCGGAGGGGGCCCGTTTCTTCGAAGGGGCCGAGCTCAACTACGTCGACGCCGTGCTCAGGCAACCGCCCGAGTCGCTCGCCGTGATCGCCACCGACGAGTCGGAGCGGCGGGAAGCTCTCAGCTACGGCGAGCTCCGCGAACGGGCGGCAGCCGCCGCCGGTGGACTGCGCGCCCTCGGGGTCGGGGAGGGAGATCGGGTCGCGGCGGTGCTTCCGAACGGCGTCGACGCCGTCGTCGCCTTCCTCGCGACGGCGAGCCTCGGGGCCGTCTGGTCGAGCTGCGCACCAGAGTTCGGCGCCGCCTCGATGGCGGACCGCCTCGCCCAGATCGAGCCGAAGGTCCTCGTCGCGACGGGCTCCTACCGCTATGGGGGCAAGGAGTTCGACCTCTCGACGAAGGTTGCTGCCCTCTCGGCATCGCTCCCCTCGACGACCGTAACCTCGGTAGCAGATCTCGCGGAGCTGGCGCCGCAGCACCGGGCGCTCGACCCTGTCGCCGTGCCCTTCGACCACCCGCTCTGGGTGCTGTACTCGTCCGGGACGACGGGCCTGCCGAAGGCGATCGTGCAGAGCCACGGCGGCATCGTGCTCGAGCACCTGAAGGCTCTTCTCCTCCACCTCGACCTCCACGCCGGGGAGCGTTTCTTCTGGTTCACCACGACGGGCTGGATGATGTGGAACCTGCTCGTCGGCGGGCTCCTCACCGGTGCCACCATCGTCCTCTACGACGGGAGCCCCATGCACCCGGACCCGATGGCCCTCTGGCGGATGGCGGCGCGCGAGCAGGTGGGCTACTTCGGCACGAGCGCCCCCTACCTGGAGGCGTGCCGCAAGGACGGGCTCTCACCTCGAGAGCACCTCGACCTTGCGATCCGTACCGTCGGCTCCACCGGCGCCCCCCTCTCGCCAGAGGGCTTCGCCTGGGCGAGCGCTCGCCTCGGCGACGACGTCCTCGTCGCCTCCGTCTCAGGAGGGACCGACGTCTGCACCGGCTTCCTCGGAGGTTGCCCGCTTCTCCCCGTCCACGCCGGCGAGTTGCAGTGCGCCGCCCTCGGCGCCGGCGTCGAGGCCTTCGCCCCCGACGGGACACCGCTCGTCGACGAGGTCGGCGAGCTCGTCGTCACGACCCCGATGCCCTCAATGCCCGTCGCCTTCTGGGGCGACGCCGACGGGAGCCGCCTCCATGCCGCCTACTTCGAGGAGTTCCCCGGAGTTTGGCGCCACGGCGACTGGGTGAAACGTACCCATCGGGACAGCTACGTCGTCTACGGGCGCTCGGACGCCACCTTGAACCGCGGCGGCGTCCGCATGGGGACGGCCGAGTTCTACCGTGCCGTCGAGACCCTCCCCGGGGTGGCCGACAGCCTCGTGATCGACACGAGCGAGCTCGGCCGCGAGGGGGAGCTCGTCATGCTCGTCGTCGCCGGCGAGACGCCCTCAGGCGAGCTCGAGACGGCTCTGAAGGCCCGTTTGCGCGATCAGCTCTCCCCTCGTCACGTCCCTGACCGCGTCGTCCGCGTGCGCTCGCTCCCGAGGACGCTCAACGGCAAGAAGGTGGAAGTCCCGATCCGGCGGATCCTCCTCGGGACACCTCCGGAGGAGGCGGTGGCCCGCGACTCGCTCGCCGATCCCTCGTCGCTCGACGACGTCATCTCCGCCCTCGAAGCCGCCGGGCTCCTCTGAGGTGGCGGACTTGCCGCGAGCGGACAATATTTCTATGATAGAAATATTCATGAAGCGTGAAGTGCGCTACTCGAAATAGTCGAAGGTATCTCATGGAGACGAGCACGACGATCGACAGGGCCTCTCTCATCGAGAGGTTCTTCGTCTTGCGCCCCCTCATGGCCCGCCGCTTCGGGAGCGATGTCTACAAGGAGCTTCGAGACAAGTTCTCGAACATTACTCTCCACCAGCTGACCGTGCTCGAGCAGCTGAAAGAAGGACCGCTCTCGATGAGCGAGCTCGCGAAGAGCCTCTGCATCGGCGAGAGCGCCGCCACCGCCGCCGCCGACCGGCTCGTCCGCCAGGGCCTCGTCGAGCGCCAGAGCGACCCCACCGACCGGAGGATCGTTCGTCTCGCCCTCAGCCCGTCGGTGACGAACCTCGTCGAGCAGATGCACACGGCGGCGACGGAGAAGACGAAGGCCTTTCTCTCGGTTCTCTCCGACAGCCAGCTCACCCAGCTCGTCGACATCATCGAGACGCTCTGCGCCGGTACGACCGCGAGCTCGGGCCCGTGCGGTCCGGCGGGCCCTGAGGAGACCATGGGAGATTGCGGGGCGGTGTCATGACGACCGTGGAGCAGACGAACCACTCGTCCGTCGACGAAGCCCCGATGAGCCATCGGCAGATCCTCATCGTCTTCTCGGGCCTGATGCTCGGGCTCTTCCTGGCGGCCCTCGACCAGTCGGTCGTGTCGACGGCGCTGCCGACGATCGCCGGCGACTTCCACGGCCTCGACCGACTCACCTGGGTGGTCACCGCGTACTTGCTCACCTCCACGGCCTCGGCGCCGCTCTACGGGAAGATCTCAGACCTCTACGGCCGCAAGAACATCTTCCAGTTCGCGATCGTCCTCTTCCTGGCCGCCTCGGCTCTCGCAGGCCTCAGCCAGAACATGAACGAGCTCATCATCTTCCGGGGTTTCCAGGGGCTTGGCGCCGGCGGCCTCATGGTCATCTCCATGTCGATCGTGGGCGACATCGTCCCGCCTGCCGACCGCGGGAGGTACCAGGGGTACTTCGGCGCCGTCTGGGGCGTGGCGAGCATCGCCGGCCCCCTCATCGGTGGCTTCCTCGTCCAGTCCATCTCGTGGCGCTGGATCTTCTACATCAACCTTCCCTGCGGCATCGCCGCCCTCATCGTGACGACCATCGTCCTGCGGGACCGGGGCGAGAGGCGCAAGCACTCCGTCGACTACCTCGGTGCCCTCCTCCTCGTAGCCGGCGTCTCGGCGCTCCTGCTCTTGACGACGCTCGGCGGCTCGCCCGACGGTTACGGCTTCCCGTGGCTGTCTTGGCAGATAATCGCCATGGGCGTCTCCGGGGTGGGGCTCGTAGCGCTCTTCGTGCTCCGCGAGCTCAAGGCACCTGAGCCGATAGTGCCGATGTACCTGTTCCGGAAGCGGGTCTTCACAGCGTCGAACGGCGCCGGCTTCATACTCGGTTTCGCCATGTTCGGGGCGATCATCTATCTACCCGTCTACCTGCAGGTGGTGAAGGGCGTCTCGCCGACGATGTCCGGCCTCGACCTCCTGCCTCTCATGGTCGGGCTGCTTCTCGCCTCCATCATCTCTGGTCTCGTCATCGCGAGGCGGGGCCGTTACAAGATCTTCCCGATCCTCGGGAGCGGGATCACGACGATCGCCATGGGGCTGCTCGGGCTGTTCCGGCCCGACACCGGCTATCTCGAGATCTCCGCCTTCCTCTTCGTCCTCGGCGTCGGCATCGGCCTCGTGATACAGGTGCTCGTGCTCGCGGTCCAGAACGGCGTCGCCTACAAGGATCTCGGAACGGCCACCTCCCTCAGCAACTTCTTCCGCTCCATGGGGGGAGCCTTCGGCACCGCCATCCTCGGAGCCGTCCTTACCGACCGCCTGGACGGCAACCTCTTGGCAGCCCTTCCGACGCAAGCAAAGCCCTACGTCCACAGGATCGCGCAGGCGATCGTAGGGAGCCCGGCGAGCCTGAAGAGGTTGCCCCCCGTGTGGCACGAGGGTGCCGTGCAGGCGTACGTGCACTCGATCGACACTTTGTTTCTCGTCTCCGTCCCGATCACCTTCCTCGCTCTCGTGTGCTCGGTCCTCCTCCCGGAGATCAAGCTGCGGTCGACCGTCGGCACGCACCAGCGAGAGGGAGCGTCTCTGAGCGAAGAGGCGGGCGGGTCCCTCGAGGTACCTTTGGAGCTCAGCCCATCGGACGGGATGCTCATCTGACCGCCCGACAACATCTGGCAGGCGACTGGCAGGACCCTTCTTAGCCTGCGCGGTCCGCTGCTACACTTCCCCTTTGGGGAGTGCCGGTCTCGGCAAGGGGTGATCCGAACGCCAGTCAAGGCAAGACAAGGTGCCCGGCGCGCCGGCACGAGCCTCGGCGACGGGAGACGGCTTCGTGCTGCCCGCAATCGCGAGGCGGTGGTGGTCGCCCTCCTCGAGATCATCAAGGAACAAGGCGGCGGCCCAGTCCCAGGAGCCGCCCAGGTGGCACGCCGGGCGGGCGTATCGGAACGCACGGTGTTCCGCCACTTTGCCGATCTGGACTCTCTCTTTCTCGCCGCCGCGACACAGCAGCGGCCCATCTTCGCCACCTACCTGACGCCGCGACCAGGCATGGCGGAGCTCGACAAGCGGATCGCAGCGATCGCGCGGCTCCACTCCGCCCTCTTCGAGGAGATCGCTCCGGTACGAAGGGTGGCCTTGCGCGTCGCCATGGATCACCCCTCCCTCGGCGCCCTGGTCGAGGAGGCGAACCGGGCGGCCCGCCGGCAGCTCGAGGAGACCTTCCTGCCGGAGCTGAAGAGGGCGGGGGGCAAGAGGCGTCTCCTCCTCGACGAGCTCGACCTCGTCACGAATTGGTTCAGCTGGGACGCTCTTCGCACGGGGCAGGCCAGCTCCGCCGTGCGAGCACGCAAGGCAATGGCAGATCTTATGACAGTCATCCTGTCGCCGTACGCCCCTCGGGCGCCCCGCCATGGCCCGTCACGAAGCCGCTCGGCGGGATTCCCGCCGTTGACGAGAGCTACTCGAGGAGCGACGTGAGCCCGGCGAGGGCGATGGCGAGGGCCTCGGCGAACCAGGGAGCGTAGCCTTCCTCCTCACCGGCCCCCGCGACCTCTCCGGGATCGACGAACCGCCAGGCCTCGACCTCCTCGGGATCTGGCCGTGGCTCGACGGCGGGATCGAGCCGACCCACGAGAACGTGGTCGTACTCGTGCTCTACGAGGCCGCTCACCGGGTCGACTGCGCGGTAGACGAACTCGCCGACGTCGGTGAGCTCGCAGTCGACCCCGAGCTCCTCTCTGAGGCGCCTGCGGGCGGAACGAACGAGGTCCTCTCCCGGCTCGGGGTGGCTGCAACAGGCGTTCGCCCACACTCCTTGGAAGTGGTACTTCGAGGATGCCCTGCGCTGGACGAGCATCTCCCCACCGGGGAGGAAGGCGAAGGCGGAGAAGGCGAGATGGAGGTGCCCGGGCGGCTCGTGAGCGGCTCGCTTGCCGCCCACGCCGACCGTCCTGCCGCCCTCGTCGACGAGCACGACCTCTCGGCGCTCCGGCATGCCTCCTCCTATGCGACCTGTGCCCGCGGCGTCATCGGGCGCGAGCAGCCGATCGTAGCCAGGCCGTTAGCTTCCCTCGAGGCATCTGCCGGCCTCATCGGGGCGAACCCGCCTCATCGGGGCGAACGCGAGCCGGTGGGCCGGGAAGGCCGGTGAGCCGGGAAGGCCGGTGAGCCGGGAAGCTCTGGAGGGCAACGGAAGAGGAGGTGACGGTGGAGTACCGCAGGTTGGGAAGCTCTGGTCTGAAAGTGAGCGTTCTCTCGCTCGGGTCGTGGGTCACCTTCGGGGACCAGCTGGGCGAGCAAGTCGCCTCGGAGTGCATGAGCCTGGCACGCAGCGCCGGGGTCAACTTCTTCGACAACGCCGAGTCCTACGCTAGTGGGCGGTCGGAGTCGATCATGGGCCGCGCCCTCGGGCAGCTCGGCTGGCCCCGCAGCTCCTACGTCGTCTCGACGAAGCTCTTCTGGGGTCTCTCGGACGAGGTCAACATGTCCAACACCCTCAACAGGAAGTACCTCATGCAGGCGATCGACGGGTCGCTCGAGCGGCTCGGTCTCGACTTCGTAGACCTCCTCTACTGCCACAGGCCGGACCCGGACACCCCCGTCGAGGAGACCGTCTGGGCGATGCACGACATCGTCTCGGCCGGCAAGGCGCTCTACTGGGGAACCTCGGAGTGGTCGGCCGCCGAGATCGCCGAGGCCTTCCAAGTGGCGGAGCGCCATCACCTCCGCAAGCCCACGATGGAGCAGCCTCAGTACAACCTCCTCGCCCGAGCCCGCGTCGAGGAGGAGTACGCCCCCCTCGCGAGGGAACGGGGCCTCGGTCTCACGACCTGGAGCCCGCTCGCCTCCGGGCAGCTGACGGGGAAGTACCTGGACGGCGTCCCGGCGGGGAGCCGGGGGGCTCTCCCCGGCTACGACTGGCTCCACCCTCAGCTCACCGACGCCTCGCGCAACGGCAAGGTGCGAGGGCTAAAGGACGTCGCCGACTCTCTCGGATGCTCCCTCAGCCAGCTCGCCATCGCCTGGTGCGCCCGCAACCCCCTCGTCTCCACCGTCATCACCGGGGCGAGCCGTCCGGACCAGGTCGCCGAGAACATGGCGGCACTGGAGGTCGTCGGGCGCCTCGACGACGAGGTGCTGAAGCGCATCGACGAGATCACACTGTGAGCTGGTCGGACCAGCGAAGCGCCCGTGCGGTCTCCGCCGCGACCTCGAAGGACTCCCTCCACTCGGACCGGCACCTCGCCATTGCGACGTGCTGGTCGGCGAGAAGGAGCTCGACCGCGACGATCGGGTCGACGCCTCCTGCGGCCACGGTCCACGGCGAGCGTTTCGACTCCTCCAGCCAGCCCACGGCGCGGGCGCCGTCGTTCAGCTCGCCGAGCACCTTCTGTACCTGAGCGAGCCGTCTCGCAAGGCGGCCGACGTCGCGGGGGCCGATCGGCTCGACCACCTCCGCTGCGTATCGCGCCTGCTTGGCGAGGATCCTCACGCGATGGAGGGAGGCGTCCGCAGGCGTCTCTCCGAGACGGCCCACCGCCCGCTCGAGAACGTGCCAGCGGCGCGCCGCCTGCGGGAGGAGCATGTCCGTCGCCGGCCGCTTGGCGAAGCGGCTCCGTACGGGAGGACGGGAGGCGAGATCGTCCAGTTGCCGGCTGAGGGAACCGCAGCGGCGGGACGAGAGAGCGAGCACCAGCTGGGCGAAGGCGAGCTGACGCTCGGTCGCAAGACGCAAGCCGACCAACCGTCTCGCCTCCTCCTCCAACTTCCAGGCCCGCTCGTCCGCGTTCTCGAAGCGAGAGGCGAGCACGTCCAGGTCGCGCACGGCCCCAAGGCGGCGGCCGAGCCAGCGCAGCTCCGTGCCGAGCTCCTGGATATTCGGCCGCCGGAGAGCGGGAGCAAAGGTCCGGAGTTGCGAGCGGAGCCGGCGGGTGGCGACGCGCGCCTCGTGCACCGCCTCCTCGTCGCTCCCGGCACGGATCACGACCGCGTTGCTGCGGAACCTCTCGACGTCCGCTCCGATGGAGACCCTGAGGGTGTCGATGGTGGAATCACCCACACCGGCAGTCTCGCGACTTGGAGGCGAGCTCGCAACGGCTCTGACGGACGGCCCAGGCTCGCTCAGCCCGTCTCCGTCCTGGCGAGTGCCGAGCCGAGCTGCTCGCGTGCCCGGGCAACTCGCGACCGGATGGTCCCGACGGGGCACTCACAGATCCTTGCCGCCTCTGCGTAGGAGAGACCGACGACAGCGGTCAGAATGATCGCCGTCCTGCGATCGAGATCGAGAGCGCTCACGAGATCGACGAGCTCGACGGCGCCGTCCACGGGAGGGGTGACGAGCGAGCCTGGAGCCTGCCGGCCCGCGGCGGACCAGCGCTCCCGCTGGCGGGCGAGACGAAGCGCCGTCCTCCTTGCGATGACGAAGAGGTAGGTGCGTGCAGAGCACTCACCCCTGAAGGACCCGAGGGAGCGCCAGAGGCCGAGATAGGCCTCCTGCGCGGCATCGTCGGCCTCGGCTCTCCCGACGATCCCGGCACAAAAGGCGTAGACCTGATCGTTCGTCGCCCTCACGAACTGCCCGAAGGCCATGCGGTTCCCCCTGGCGGCCTCCGCGAGGAGGCGGTCGAGCTCGTCGCGAGACGGGTCCATGCCCATTGAAGGTACTCGTGCACGTCACCGGGAACTCTGCGCGGGCTGGCGGGCACTACCAATCAGGTCGACCTGCGGGCATCGCCACTCGGGTCGAGGCGACGAGAAGAGGAGGTGGCGATCGATGTCTGGGATGGGCTCGGGGCTCTCGGACCGCAACTCGACCATCGTGTCTGCCTTTCATTCCCAGCTCGGCGAGGGCGGCCTCATCGTGCTCGCCATCGTCGCAGTCGTGCTGCTGGCAGCAAACGGCCTGCGCGCCTACGGCTTGCGGCTCGCCATGCGCGACGGCCCCCGACTCGCACCCGCCGCCGTGGAGGCGGCCGAGCCGGTCGCAAGGCGGTTCCTCCGCATCTCTTTCGGGCTGCTCTGGGTTATCGACGGTCTCCTCCAGCTGCAAGAGGCGATGCCGGTCGGCATGGTGCCCCAGGTCATCAAGCCTGCTTCGGCGGGAGCACCCGCCTGGGTGCAGGACGTCGTGAACTTCGGCGCCGCCATCTGGGCTCACCATCCCGTGCCGGCGGCGGCCTCGGCCGTCTGGATCCAGCTCGGTATAGGCCTCTGGCTCCTTGCGGCGGCACGAGGGCTCGCCTCGCGCCTCGGCGGCGCCGTGAGCGTCGCCTGGGGGCTCGTCGTGTGGGTCTTCGGCGAGGCCTTCGGCGGGGTCTTCTCGCCCGGGCAGTCCTGGCTCTTCGGGATACCTGGTGGCGTGCTCCTCTACTGCGTCGCCGGCCTCCTCCTCGCCGCCCCGGAGCGGATCTTCGCCGGGCCGCGCCTTGGCCGGTACCTCCTCGACGCCGTCGGAGCGTTCCTCTTGGGAATGGCGGTCGTCCAGGTCTGGCCCTCGAGCGGGTTCTGGCACAAGGAGGTGGCGAGCATGGTCACCAGCATGGAGACCACGCCCCAGCCGACAGCGATCCGGGATGCCCTGACGGCGTTCGGCTCCTTCGACACCGCCCATCCCTTCGCCGTCAACCTCTTCGTGGTGGTGGCGCTCGTGGCGATCGCGGTCGCGTTGCTAAGCGGGCGGCCAGCGGTCGCCCGCCTCGGCGTCGCCGCCGCGATCGTCCTCTTCCTCGCCGTCTGGCTCCTCGTCCAGGACCTGGGGGTGCTCGGCGGCGTGGGGACGGACCCGAACAGCATGGTGCCGACGCTCCTCATCATCGTGGCCGGGTACCTCGCCCTGGTGCGCCCGGGCGCTGAGGCCCCTCCACTACCCGGAGAGGCCGTGACCGAGGAGAGCGGCAGAGGCTTCCTCGCACGCGCCCGGCGTGACCTCGTCACCCGGCCAGGGCTCGCGCTCCGGACCCTGGCGGCCTGCGGCGCCGCAGGGGTCGTCGTCCTCGGCACCCTTCCGATGGCGTTCGCCTCCCTGAACCCGAAGGCGGACCCCATCCTCTCCGAAGCGGTCGACGGCACTCCTGACAGCACGAACTTCGCCGCCCGCGGCTTCGACCTCGTCGACCAGTACGGGCGCCAGGTGACCCTCTCGAGCCTGCGCGACAAGGTGGTCGCCCTCACCTTCCTCGACCCGGTGTGCACGAGCGACTGCCCCGTCATCGCCCAGGAGTTCCGGGTCGCCGACGAGGCTCTCGGCAGGGCGGCGAAGCGGGTCGAGTTCATCGCCGTCGTCGCGAATCCTCTCTACCGGTCGATCGCCGTCGTGCAGGCGTTCGACCGCGCCGAAGGGCTGACGAAGCTCAGGAACTGGCTCTACCTGACGGGGTCGGTGTCCCGGCTGCAAAAGACCTGGAGCAACTACGGCATCCAGGTCGAGGTGGAGTCGGCCGGTGCCATGGTCGCCCACAGCGAGCTCGCCTACGTCATCTCCCGGGGAAGGACGAGGTACGTGCTCGACGCAGACCCGGGACCGGCCACCCAGGCGACGCAGTCGTCCTTCTCGAACGTGCTCGAGACCTCTATCGAGCACGTCCTCGAGGACCGCGGATGAGCGCCCGCCTCGTCGCTCTCGTCGGTCTGCTCGGCGCCGTCTCGCTCCTCGCGGCCTCATGCTCGGGAGGAGCTGCGGATACCACGAGAGCGGGCGGCAAGCTCTCCACGGCGACGGTCCCGCTCACCACTTCCTTCGAGACGGCAAGCGGCGAGTGGGTCGTCCTCCCCATGGGTCACCTCGAGACCAAGTTGAACAAGTTCTGGGAGGTGCTCGTCAAGAGAGCGGGCTCCCCGCGCTGGTCGCTCGACACCCCTCCTGGAGTAGCCGACAACGGGGGCTTCGCCGTGGCGGTCGGCTCCGGCTCGGCGGCCAGCGGATCGGATCTGTCCTCCGGCACCGGACGGGACGCCGACGGGGACGGCACGAGCGTGGCCATGGGTTTCTTGGTGAGCAACCTGCTCGGTTTCTCTCCTCTCGCCTTCACCGAGAGCACCGCCAAGCACTGGACCACCGGCGTGCTCCCAGGGTCGCTGACGCCGCTTCCCGGCTCGTTCGCGGGGACGGCAGGCCATGGCTACCTGGCGCTGCTCGGGCGCCGAGGATCGAGGAGAGTCGCGGCGAGCTCGTCGGGACGCTCGAGCTGGACCACGCTGACCACTGAGACCGCCGTCGCCTCGAGCAACTCCGGTCGCGCCTGCCGGCTCGTGGCGCTGACAGCCGTGGCCGTCATGCCTGGGGGCGAGCGGCTCCTCGGCGGCTCGTGCCGATCGGGGCGAGTCGGCCTCTTCGAGCTCTCGGGCGGGTCCATCGTCGCCGCGGCGCCGAGGCTGGGTCGGGTGGCCAAGGTGGGGACGAGCGTGGCAGCCATAGACGTCTCCCGGCAGGGGGCCGTGGTCGTCGTCGTCGAAGGGCGCCGCGACGTCGTCTCGCTCGTCGAGAGAGACGGCTCCTGGCAAGAGACCGCCGCCCTTCCGATCGCTCCCGGCGAGCACCTCGAGGAGTTGAGCGAGTCCCCCGGCGGAGAGCCTGCCGTCCTCCTCGCGAAGGGGAGCGAGGCGGCCCCGCGCTCAGAAGAGCTCGTGTTGCTCGACGGGACGCGATGGCAGTCGGAGGGGAGCGTCCCGAAGGGCACCCAGGCTGTGGCACTGGCGGCCCGGAGCGTGACGGCGTTCCTCGTGCACGACTCGGAGGCCAAGATCAAGCTCCGGCGACCGTCGGGTGACTGGGTGACGATGCAGCGCCTCGTCGCCCCGATCCTCTACGGGTCCTCCTCGTGAGCCTCAGATGCGGTGACGTGAGAGAGGCGATCTCCGCCCTCGCCGATGGGGAGGAGTCGCCCCTGGC
>JASHRK010000419.1 GCA_030037405.1 Acidimicrobiales bacterium
AAGCCCGAGCCGTAGACGGTCACGCTCGTCCCACCCGCCTCGACCCCCGCGCTCGGGAAGGTGCCGTCGACTTGAGGGGTCCCACCCGAGCTGCCCGAGGGATATATCACGAGCGTTGCCTTGGCGTTCGGCGCGCTCGTCGTCCCGCCGGCCAGCGTCACGGTCACGTCGTAGGTGCCGGTCCCTTCACCGGTGCCCCCGTTGCCCTCTTCCGAAGCAAGAAGCGTGGTCGGGAGGGTGAGCGAGATGGAGGTGCTGCTCGTGACGTCGACGTCGCTCGTCGGGAGGGTGATGTTGCCGATGCTGACGGCCGCGACGTCGGAGGTGCCGCTCGAATAGAAACCCGACCCCGTGATCGTGAGCGTCGTGCTTCCCGCGATCTCCGAGGAGGAGAGCGCCACGGGTGAGAGGCCCGTGACCGTCGGAGGCGTGGGCGAGGGCGTCGTGCACAGGTAGTAGGCAAGGCCGTCCGTCCCACCGGCTCCGGTCACCTTCGGGCTGCCGAGGCCACTTGCCATGTCGTACCCGGTCGTCGCCGGGAAGAGACCGTCGGCGGCGCCGTAGTTGTCGTTGTCGCCGACGGTGACGTCGGTGAAGGAGGCGGCATACTCCTTCGGTATCGAGGCGATGGCGTACAGCTTGGGCGAGATGAAGCCGACGCCGCCCGAGGCGGTGCAGGCCTTCGTCGAGTCGATGTCGGCGGTGATCGCCCCCCAGGTCGGGGTGGCTAGGGAAGTGCCCCCGATGAGCGTCCAGCTGCCGTCCAGCACGATCGGGAACCCCCCCGTGTTCGGGGACGCCTGGGCGCTCACGTCCGGCTCCTCCCTGCAGTTGACGCTCGTGCCGTAGGTGTCCTGGCAGAAGCCGTCGCCGTCGATCTCCTCGGCGAGGTCGATGACGCTCTTGTTGTTGAGACCGGGCACCTTGCTGTTGGCCTGCCAGGCCGGCTCCTGCCAGATGTCCGAGATGCCACCGCCGCCGGCGCCCCCGGCAGCACCGTCGTTCCAGACCTCTTCGGCGGGCGGGTCGGTGGCGGCCGTGATCGCCGTCCCGCCGACGGCCGTCACGAACGGCTGGCTGGCCGGGTCGTCCGCCGAGAGGACGGGAAGCCCGGGCACTCCGTCCTCGAGAGAACAGGTGTCGTCACCGGCGTCGCCGGCGGAGGCGAAGACGGTCTTTCCCATGGCGGCGGACTCCTCGAAGAGGTAGTTCTCCATCTGGGTGTACCCGGGCGCCACGAGCTGAGCCGCTTGCTCGCACTGGCCGTAGGAGATGGACTCGATCTTGGCGCTGCTCGCCGCCATCGCCGCGATGTCGTCGAGGAAGCCCGAGTCGCTGTTCGGCGCCTCGTAGACGTCGACCTTTGCTCCCGGGGCATAGGCGTTGACGGTGTCGACGTCGAGGTCGGTCTCCGAGCCGGCGCCGGCGGCGTTGCCGGGCTGGGCACCCCCGTCGACGTTGGTCACCGAGTCGTTGGCGAAGACCTTGGCGCCGTCGCTGCTGCCGTAGTAGCAGTCGTCCAGGGCGGAGACGTCCGACGAGTTGTACCCGAAGAGGTCGAGGATGTCGACCGTCGCCCCGGCACCGAAGTCGCCGTCGGAGTAGAGCGGGTCGAGCCCGTAGGAGTAGGCGACCTGGGTGGCCGTGAGGCCGCTGGCCTCGACCGCGACGTCTGTCGCCGCCGCACAGGCGCTGGCGGAGCCGGCAGGGGCTGTCAGCGGGACGGTCTTCTCGCTCGAGGCTTTCGACGTGCCGTCCGAGCGAAGGATGGGGGCGGCCTCCGGCACGAGCAGGTCGTTGAGCCCGATGACGCCCTCGACGTGACCTGCGACGGCGCCCCGCATCTCCGCGGCGCTCGTGTTGGCGAACGCTGTGCGCCCGCTCGTGAGCCGGTAGCTGTCGATACGGGTGTCGAAGGTTGCTTCCACCCGGCTCGCCGAGCCCTTGAACCCGACGAGGAGGTCGTCGTTCGAGACCGAGGTCACCTTCAACCCGCCCGCCTTCAGCTCCTTCTCGACGCCAGTGACCGTCGAGCGCGAGGGGGCGAACTCGGCGTCGAGGGCGGCGAGGTCTAGGTAGTGGTGGTAGTAGGGGGAACCGGCCACGGACACCCCGGAGGCATAGGCGTGGAGGGCTGCCGCGTCCCTTGGAACGAGGGCAACGTCACCGGAGATGGTCTTCGTGGACGCCAGAGCCCCGAGCGACACCGACCGGGTAGGCAACGTCGGGCGCGCCGATACCTTCACGAACGACGTCGCCGCCGAGGCTGCAGCCGGGCTCGTGAGCATCACGAGCGCAGATCCGCCCGCAAAGAGGAGGAACGAGGCGGCGGCAGTCGCGAGCCGCCACGCCACTTGCCGTCTTCCCCTCGCACCGGACCCGGTCGATGTGCACAACCTCATTGGACAGCTCCTTCACTCTCTTGGCGCGTCCCGCCCATGGCCGCCGCCGCCCGTTGCCGGCCGCCGACCGCCCGCGACGGTACACGCCAGAGGTTGTGAAGAACAGGGGGCCCTTGCTCAGGAGAAGGCAGACCAGAGCACGCCTGACGGCCCGGAGATGACGACGTTGCCGTCGTCCTCCAAGACGAGTGTCACCGTGCCGGAGGTCCTTGGCGAGCGCGAGGACCAGACTTGGACGCCATGCATGGTGTAGACGACAAGGCTGCCCGTGCGCCGCATGACGGCGCGGTCGTCCCCGTGGTGGCTCGTCGCCGTCTCCCAGAGGGGCCGGCCGCCGCTGTAGAGCACGAGGTTGCCGTCGCCCTGCAGCTCGAGGTTGTAGAGGCCGTTGGGCGATATGAGCTCTTCCCCGTCGAGCAGGCTGTCACCCATCGCGAGGGTGTTGGTGACCGGTTCTCTCGACCAGAGCGGTCCGGTGGGGGTGTCGATCACGAGGCTGCCGTCGTCGCGAAGCGAGAGGACGACGCCGCCCGAGTGGCCCGAGGTGCCGGATGCCCAAAGACCCTGACCGCCCGCGCTGTAGACGATGAGGTTGCCGTTCGTCTGCATGGAGGCGTAGGCACCGCTGTTTCCCTCGGTGCCGCTGTCCCAGACGGGACGGCCGCCGGCGAGCTCGACGAGGTTGCCGTCGGTCTCCATCTCGAGGGTGTAGAGCCCGTTCGGTGAGGTGAGGGCGGTCCCCGAGGCGAGCTCGTGCCCCCCGTAGAGGAGCGACTCGCCCACGACAGGACGTACGTTCACGCCCGCAGGAGCGACGAAGGCGCTGATCGTCATGCCCATCTCGTCGGGCACGGTCCCGAGGGCGCCGAGATAGCCGGGAGAGTTGAGCGTCACCGTCGAGGTCGACGAGAAGTGCGCCTCGCTCCCGTTGTCACCGCCCCAGTCCCCGCTCACGGTCTCGATACTCCCGTCGGTGCTCGCCGCGGTGACGATGGCGACGTGCTCCGCCTCACCGCCGCCGTAGTAGTCGAAGACGACCGCATCCCCCACCGCGGGGGTGGCAGAGAGCGTGCCGTACTCGAGCCCGTAGGTGTAGAAGCTCCCCGCCAAGGGGGAGAGCTGGGAGGTCCCGGCGACGCCGGCATTCGCCCACACCCATTTCGCGAAGTCGGCGCACCAGTACTCCGGCTGCCCGCCGTTGCCGGTGCAGCTCGACTCGTAGCCCCGCCCGCCGAGGCTGTTGGTCGAGCAGGCATGCTTGCCGACGTTGGCCAGGGACAGAGAGACGATCGAGGAGGCCTGCGCAGCCGCCGCTGGCTTGCTCGGCAGGACGACGGCCGCCACCAGCGACGAGGCCGCTACGAAGGATGCGAGGAGTGCGAGGAGGAACCTGGGAACGAGCATGGCAATAGAGAGAACTGTTGAGATACTTGGGATCCCTATCGGCATCCAAGAGAGCAAGCTTGAGGCTATGCCCTTCGGCCCTCCGAATAAAGGGCCAATTTCAAGGGATTTGTGCTACCGCGCCTTCCGTGCCGTCACGAAGTACCGGCCCCGGCCTGCTTCCGACACCTCCATCGCCTCGAAGCCGGAGATCGCCAGGCTGGCAAGGAGCTCGCTTCTCGGGTAGGCCATGAAGCGCAGCTCGGTCGAATGGTGGCTGACGGCGCCGTCGCGCTCCAGGACGACGAGGACGTCCGCCACGTGGTCTTCCTCCCAACGATCGGGGATCGTCCAGACGTACACGCAAAAGCCCCTCACCCCGTCTCGAACGGGAGCGTTCTCGCGGACCTCGAAGCGTTGGCGCTCCTCCCGCATCCTCTCCCAATCCCTCGACTCGACCACGAGGCGTCCTCCCTGGACGAGCACGGAGCTCATGGCCGCGAGCGACGCCAGCATCGCCTCTCGGCCGGGCGAGTGGGCGATGGAGTTGCCTATGCAGAAGGCGAGATCGAAGCGAGGCTCGAACCGGCCGGGCAGCTCGTCCCATCTGCAGTGGGAGAGGGGGATGTCGAGGCCGGCGGCGGCGACGTTGTGACGCGCCCTTGCGACCATGCCCTCGCTGCCGTCGGAGGCCGTCACCTTGTAGCCGGCGCGGGCAAGGGCGATCGCTTCGGTCCCGACCCCGCAGGCGCAGTCGAGGATCTCGCCGCCGGCGGGCAGGTCGTCGAGAACCGGCCGGTAGAGCTGCAAGAAACGCTCCCCGCTGAGATGCTCGTCGGAGAACAGCCAGTTGTAGTCCTCGGCAAAGGCGTCGTACGGGCTCGTCGGCACGGGCCCGAGTATGCCCGAGGACGGCTGTCGGGAACGGTGCCGCCCCCTCTAGCTGGGAGGTGAGGCGCTCAGGTCCGGAATGCGGGAGCGAGGGCCTTCCAGACGAGCCCGTAGAAGTGGCGCATGTTGCGCTCGCTCTCGGCGAGCGTGTAGCCCCAGGAGTAAAGGCCCGAGCCGAGGCCCTTCTGCACGCGGCCGGCGGCGTCCCGGTCCTCTTCGAGGGTCAGCCGCCACCACTCGGATATGCGGCCGGCAACCTCCGGGTTGACCTCGACGTCGAGGGGCGTCCGGTAGCGCACGGTCTCGGAGCGCCAGGCATTGACCCCGTCCGGCCAGAGGCGGCTAAAGGTCCCCCCGTAGGCGAGCTCGGCGACCCCGCCGGAGAGGTACATGCTCGGCCACAGGAAGTAGAACTGGTACTCCTTGCGGACGCCGCGCTCCTTCAGTCCGAGCTCCTCGGCAACCGAGTCCTGGTAGTCGGTCGTGTGGTAGATGCCCCGATCGAACTCACGATGGGTGTAGTGCGCCGGGTCCACCTTGTACATGCTGGAGAAACTCCGCTTGTGCAACACTGGGCAGTGGTAGCACTCGATGTTGTTCTCGTGCATCGTCTTCCAGTTCGACGGGCCTCCGTCGAGCCGCACCTCCCGCTCGTAGGTGAACCCCTCCTCGACGTTCTCGGCGGCGAAGGGGAACTCGAAACCCTGCTCCTCGAGGATCCGGGGCAGCTCCCCGAGGGCCGTGGCGAGTGGCTCGGCTTCCTCCAGGGTGACGAAGACGTAGCCCTTCCAGCTGTCGACCGGCAGTGGGAAGAGCCCGAGCTCCTCGAAGGGCGGGAGGCCTCCTTCGTCGGAGCGCGGGACTGCCCGCAGGCAGCCGTCGAGTCCGTAGACCCATCCGTGGTAGTCGCACTGGAACGTCCTCCGGTTGCCGTAGCCACGGGCGACGACGTTCGCCCGGTGGCGGCAGATGTTCACGAAGGCGCGAAGCCGCATCTCCCTGTCGCGCAAGACGACGATCGGGACGGTGAACCCGTAGCCGCCGATCTCGGTCGTGAAGTAGTCCCCGGGACGGCGCAGCTCGGGCTCGACACCGACGATCTGCCAGGCGCGCCGGAAGATCAGGTCGTCCTCCAGCTCGGCGATGCCCGGGTCGGTGTAGAAGAGCGCCGGCAACGTCGCCCCGTCCGCCAGGATGCCGTCCACCTCGTCGGCGTCGAGGTCCGACATCGAGGTGAGGCGCCTGGATCCGAGCGTGTAGCCGATCATTCCCCATAGCCTAGGACTCGACACGAAATCGCGCCGCCGTGGCGCCGTCTCCGGCAGAGGAGAGATCCATGGACCTGGATGAGATCGGCCGCTACTTGGATCGCTCGCCGGCGACGACGGGCTTCGTGGCAGTGTCGATCGGGGACGGGAGCCCGCTCGTCCTCCCCGTCTGGTACCGGTTCGACGGCAAGACGGTCAACATCTGGACTACGAGCACACGCCGCTGGCCGCAGGCGGTCGTAAGGACAGGGAAGGCAGCCTTCGCCGCCGGCGACGCCGGCAAGCCGTTTGCTGCCGTGACGCTCCGGGGGCGCGCCGAGATCGACGAGGGAGACGAGGAGACCATCCTCTCGGAGGTGCGGGCCATCACGTCCCGTTACATCGAGGAGGACCAAGTCGACGACTACGTGAGTCGTTGGTGGCCGAGCCTTAAGGCCATCGTGCGCATCCACCCGGATGTGAGCCATGGTTGGGAGCGCGGCTACTGACCGTGCCACTTGACTCGCATCTGGCTCGGGTGACTCGGTCGTGCGGAGCGTCGAGCAGTAGCCCCAAGGAGGAGGGATGACCCAGATACCCGAGTCGCATCGTGATCTCTTGAACGCCAACGTCGCGACCCTCGCCACTATTGGTCCCAGCGGCCGCCCGCAGGTCTCCGAGCTGTGGTTTCTTGCCGACGAGGGCGAGATTCGCATGTCCTTGAACACGACGCGCCAGAAGGTGAAGAACCTGCTGCGCCAACCGGCCTGCTCGTTGCTGCTGCTCGACCTTGCCAACCCGTACCGCTATGTCGAGCTGCGTGGTGACGCCGAGATCGAGCCGGACGACGACTACGCCTTTGCGGACCGGCTCGGGGCCAAGTACGGAGCGGACGTGAGAACGATGGACAACCCTGGCGAGTCTCGCGTTGTCGTGACCATCCGTCCTACGAGGATCCGCACCTGGGGCTGAGCGACCCGGGGCCCGGCGGTGCCTACGCTCGCCGAGCGGTCACCACGACGGCGGCGTAGTCCATCGTGAAGGCGCCGCCGACGGCGTCGATGGCGGCAGCGATGCCCTCGAGGAGCGCCGCGAGCTTGTCCGGCGCCATCAGGTTGTGGCCGCCGAAGGTCGGGACCTGTTCGAGCCACTCATCGGTGGCGTAGCTCCTCGCCCAGTCGAAGCGCCACTGCTCCGCCTCGTCGAAACCGCCTGCCTCCCTGATGCCGTCGCCCGCCTTGGCGAACATGGCCGAGTAGGTCGCCATGCTGTCGGCAAAGACACGCCCGAAGGAAGAGCCGGGAAGCGCCCTCTGGTAGGCGTCGCCGAAGGCGCCGACGAGATCGGGCGGGAACTGCATCACGTTCCAGAAGAGGGCGATTCGTCCCCCCTGTCGCAGGACGGTCGCCGCCTTGGCGGCACCGGCGACGGGATCGACCCAATGCCATGTCTGGCCGGCGACGACGGCGTCGAAGGTGCGCCCGGCGGCCTCCCACTCCTCGAACTTGGCGATCTCGACCTCGATGCCGCTACGGCGGGCGTACTCGGCCATGCGCTCGTCCGGGTCGACGCCGAGCACCCGGCAACCGGCTCGCTGGAACGCTCGAGCCGACACGCCGGTGCCGATGCCGACGTCGAGCACGTCGGGGCCGGGACTCGCCGCAATGACGGCGCCGATCAGCGCCTTCGGGTAGCGAGGGCGGGTCCGGTCGTAACGCTCGGCGTTCTCGCCGAAGGACTCGGCGGTCCGCCGGGCCTGATGCAACTCCCTCGGAGAGAGCTCCTCCGGCCGGGGCGGTAAAGTGGTCATACGCCCACTATAGGTGGGCTTGTGCCCATTCATGGCCTCGGAGTGAGAGACGGCCTTGCAATAGAGGAGGAGCAGTGCCGACCGGAGTTGCCCTACGCAACGCCCGAGAGCTCCTGTTCGACGCCGCAGAGCGAGTGCTCGTGCAGGACGGGCCGAGCGGGCTCACGAGCCGGGCCGTGACGACGGAGGCCAGAGTCGCCAAGGGCGTCCTCCATCGCCACTTCCCGGACTTCGAAGCGTTTCTCTTCGAGCTCGTGCTCGACCGCGACCGCCGCGTGGGTGAGCAGACCTCGTCGCTCTGCGAGACCGCCGGCACGGGCACGGTGGCTGGCAACCTCGCAGGCGCCCTCACGACACTGTTCGGGCCGGTAGCCGTGGCCGTCGTCGGCCTCGTCATCTCCCGCGACGGCCTGCGTGCCCGGCTACGGCAGGCAGGGTCGGCGGGGATCCCGATCCTCTACGGAGCGACAGCGATGATCGCCGCCTATCTCGCCGCCGAGCAGGAGCTGGGACGCATCGCCGCCGATGCCGACGTGGAGGCGCTTGCTCCCATGCTGATCGGGACCGGACACCTTCTCTTCGCCGACCGGACCGGCCCACCGGTAGATCCTGCCGTGGTACAAAGCATTGTGGCCTCCGCTCTAGCCGGCGTAACGACACCGCCGGAGCGGTGACCGCGGAGGGCCGGCGCGGCATGACCGACACGCAACTGCTCGTCGTGGGCGCGGGACCCTACGGGGTAGCCGTCGCCGCCCACGCCAGAGAGCGCGGCATCGAGACGACGGTCGTCGGGCGCCCGATGGAGTTCTGGACCCGCCACATGCCGGAAGGGATGTACCTCCGCTCGGGCCTGGACTGGCATCTCGACGCCGCCGGCGAGCACACCTTCGAGGCTTTCGCCGAGGACCGACAGATAGCGGCTCGCGACGTCGATCCCGTGCCGATCGGCCTCTTCCTCGCTTACGCGGAGTGGTTCCAGAGACACAAGAGCGTGCAGGCGATCGAGAAGATGGTCACATCCCTGGGGTGCCAGGACGGCAAGTTTCTTGCCACGCTCGATGACGGGGGAGAGCTCGTCGCCGAGCGAGTCGTGGCGACGCCTGGGGCGGCGTACTTCCGGCGTCTCCCCGAGTGGGCGTCACATCTTTCTCGTCGGGGCGCTCACACGGTCGACCGCGTCCGCTTCGACGACGCCGAGGGTGCCCGGGTCCTCGTCGTGGGCGGCCGCCAGAGCGCCTATGAGTGGGCGGCGTTGCTCGTCGAGCACGGGGCTCGACGGGTCGACATCGTCCACCGTCACCCGGAGCCTCGTTTCGAGCGCGTGAGCTGGGCGTTCGTGGACCCCTACCTCGAGGCGACGACGGCGACGCCCGGGTGGTGGCGGAGGTTGCCGCTCGAGAGGCGCCGCGAGATCGAGCGACGTTTCTGGGAGGTCGGGCGGTTGACGCTCGAGTGGTGGCTCGTGCCGCGGCTCGACCGAGAGCGGGTCCGCCGCTGGCCCGAGGCGCAGGTCGAGACGGCTGCCGAGATCGGCGACGGCGCAGTCGACGTGGTCCTTTCCAACGGCGAGCGGCTCGAGGTGGACCAAGTCCTGTTCGCCACCGGCTACGAGCCGGACCTCTCGAAGGTGCCCTATCTCCGGGAGCTCCTCCCCGACGTCGAGGTCGCCGACGGGAACCCCGTCCTCGACGAGTGGTTCCAGACGAGCCTGCCGGGTCTCTACGTCGCCGGTCTCGCCGCGGCACGCTCCTTCGGGCCGTTTCTCGGCTTCACGAAGGGGTGCCCGGCAGCGGCCCGCCTCGTCGTGGACGGGCTCAGCCGGGCAGGCTGACCACCGCGGGCGCCAGACTGTCATCTGTGACCGACGACACGCTTGCCGGCAGGATCGACGAGGTCGCCCGGATCACCGGCAGCTTCATACTCCGCTCCGGGGCCGTGGCAACCGAGTACTTCGACAAGTACCAGTTCGAGGCCGATCCGGCACTTCTCAGGACGATCGCGACGAGCCTTGCTCGCATGGTGCCCGAGCGCACAGAGGTGCTCGCCGGGCTCGAGCTCGGCGGCGTCCCTATCGCCACCGCCCTCTCGCTCGAGACCGGTCTCCCGGTGGCCTTCGTCCGCAAGGTGGCGAAGACGCACGGCACGGCACGCCTCGCCGAGGGCCCTGCGCTCGAGGGGCGGCGGGTGCTCGTCGTGGAGGACGTCGTCACCTCCGGTGGGCAGGTGGTCGCTTCCACCGGCGACTTGCGGCAGCTCGGAGCCATCGTCGAGCACGCTCTCTGTGTCGTCGACCGGGAGGAAGGCGGTGCCGGCAACCTTGCCGCCATCGGCGTCGAGCTCCATCCCCTCTTCCGCAGGGCGGATCTCGATCGCGCTCACGTCGCCTCGGGCGAGCATTGACCCATGGCCGCCAATCCGTGAGTCGTTTCTCGGCTCTCGGCCATCTCGAGTGCCCTCGCTGCGGGGCCGTGCACGATGCGGACCGGATCACGCACCTCTGCAGCTGCGGCTCCCCTCTGCTCGCCCGTTACGACCTCGGGGAGGCCGCCGAGACGATGACGGCAAAGGCGCTCTCGGGCCGTCCACCGTCGCTCTGGCGCTACCACGAGGTCCTCCCGGTCCGGGACGAGGCTGCGGTCGTGACGCTCGGTGAAGGCATGACGCCGTTTCTTCCCTTACGCCGCCTCGGCGCCGAGCTGGGGGTCCCCCGGCTCATGATGAAGGACGAAGGCCTCCTCCCGACCGGGACCTTCAAGGCGCGGGGGGCGGCCGTCGGCATCTCCCGCGCCCTCGAGCTCGGGGTGCGGGAGCTGGCGATGCCCACGAACGGAAACGCCGGTGCTGCCTGGGCCCTCTATGCCGCCCGCGCCGGCATACGGAGCCACATCGTCATGCCCGTCGACGCTCCCGCCATCACGCGGGCGGAGTGCGC
>JASHRK010000420.1 GCA_030037405.1 Acidimicrobiales bacterium
CAAATCTCGTGGTCATGCAGTCGGCATCGCCATTCTCAGTAGAGCTCGGTAAGCAGTGGAACGGCAAAGCCCGGCCCGCGCCCGTGACAGCCAGCCTCGCACCGACCCTTCCGGCACCCGCAGCTCGGCCGCGACCTCCGCCACCGTGCGGTCGGCGACGTCGTGGAGGACGACGGCGCGCCGCTGCAGGTCCGGTAAGCGGGCGAGGGCTGCAAGGATGTTCAGGTGGCAGGCGTCGGGTTCGGAGGACACCTCCGAAGCGCCGTAACGGGCCACGACTCGCCTGGCGCGCTCCATCGAACGGAAGTGGCTCACCGCGAGGTTGTGTACGACATTGTTCGCCTACGCCAGACCGGACTTACTGAGTTCGTAGGCATTTTGGCCCGTTCTGCGGAGCATTCCTCCTGGTAGTGGCGCGGGCGGAACCCTCTCGAGTCGAAAAGACGTAGGCACACGGATAGGGGTGTAATACCCGAGTGTCAAGGGGTGATGACGTAATCTTGTAGGCGTGTACCTGCGGGAGACGAAGCGGCGCAACAAGGACGGCTCGACGGTCAGCTACCTACAGCTCGCGCACAACGAGCGCCACCCGGTGACCGGCTCGCCCGTGGCCAAGGTGATCCATAACTTCGGCCGCGCCGACCAGGTCGACCGTGAGGCACTGCGGCGCCTCGTCGCCTCGATCAGCCGCTTCTTGGATCCTGCCGAGGCGGTCGCGGCGACCGAGGGCTCCGACGTGGACATCGTCGACGCTCGCCGTCTCGGTGGCGCGTACGTGCTCGACGAGCTGTGGCACCGGCTCGGCATCGCACGAGCGCTCGAGGTCGCGGCGAAGGGACGTCGCCTTGACGGCGAGATCGTCGAACGGGTCTTGTTCGCCCTCGTCGCCCAGCGCTGCCTCGAGCCCGCGTCCAAGCTCGCCTGCGTCACCTGGGCGAACGAGCGCGTCGCGCTCTTGTCCTGTCCGGCCTTCGACGACCAGGCGGCCTACGCGGCGATGGACTTCCTGCTCGACGCGCTCGGTGAGATCGCGACGGGGATCTTCGACCGCACCGCCAACTTGTTGAACCTTGCCTGCGACGTCGTCTTCGTCGACACCTCCTCCACCTACTTCGAGCTCGACGTCGCGGACGCCGAGATCGAGCTCGCCGAGGCGGCAGCCTCCGAGCAAGCGACGAGCGACGAGCCCGCCGTTCCCACCGAGGCGGCGTGGCGCCAGTTCTCGAAGAACTCCAAGGACCACCGGACCGACCTCCCCCAGGTCGTGATCGCGATGGCCGTCACCACAGATGGCATTCCGATCCGTTGCTGGACCTTCCCCGGCACGACGTCGGACCAGCTGATCATCCGCCGCGTGAAGGACGACCTCGGCTCCTGGATGCTGAACCGCGTGATCTGGGTCACCGACTCGGGCTTCAACTCGGCCGCCAACCGCGCTTACCTGCAACGCGGCGGCGACCACTACATCGTCTGCGAGAAGCTCCGCTCGGCGAGCACCGACGCGAAGGCCGCGCTCTCCCGTGCCGGCCGCTATCACGAGGTCGCCGGGAACTTGTCAGTGAAGGAGGTCCGCGTCGGCAACGGCGCTCGGTCCCAGCGTTTTTGCGTTTGTGTCAACCCCGAGGCGAAGGCGAGGGACGAGATCGTCCGCGCCAACCTCGTCGCCTACCTCACCCGCCACATCGAGGGGTCCGACGCCTGGGAGCGCCATCGCCGCGACGAGCTGTGGGGCGAGCTGCGCCAGACGCCGGCGCTCTTGCGTCTGTTGCGGCGCACGACGAAGGACCACCTCCTCCGCGTCGACCACGGGGCGATCGCACGCGACGCCCACTTCGACGGCAAGTGGCTCATCCGCACCTCCGACGACACACTCGGCCCAGAAGACCTCGCCCTCGCCTACAAGCAGCTCTCCGAGGTCGAGCGGGGATGGCGCGACGTGAAAGGAGCACTCCGGCTCCGTCCCGTCTATCACCACCGCGAGGGCCGCATCCGCTCCCACGTCCAGCTGTGCTGGCTCGCGCTGCTGCTCGTCCGCGTCGCCGAGAACGCGACCGGCGACACCTGGCGCAACCTGCGTCACGAGCTCGACCGCATGCACCTCGTCACCTTGGAGACCGCCGAGGGTCGCCTCGCCAAGCGCAGCGCGACGACCAAGCGCCAGCGGGAGATCTTCGCCGCCCTCGAGATCGCCGAGCCGGCCCAGATCCTCGACTACGAGCTCCCCGACCCCATCGCGTAGTCCCAGCTCACAGCACCGCGTAGTAACACGACCCGCTCGGCTCTTCGCGGCCGTTTTCCCAGCTCAGCCAGCGTTTCTGGGCCATTCACATGCCTACGAACTCAGTAAGTCCGGCCTGGGGGGACCTGGCCGGCGGCCGGGCGGTCGCGACGTCGCCGGCCTGACCACACGGCAGTGCTCGCCGCCCATGTGTGCGGAGTGGCGAAATGTGACCATCCTCCCGCTGGCCTGACACCTCAGATAGGAGGTAGTCATGCCAGCAGTGACCGAACAGCGACCAAGCCCGGGTCGTCGTCGAGGGCAGTACCCG
>JASHRK010000421.1 GCA_030037405.1 Acidimicrobiales bacterium
TCATTCTGCGATCGAGGGCAACGGCTACAAGAACCTCGAAGAAGGTCAGCACGTGCAGTTCGAGACCACACAGGGACCGAAGGGCCTCCAGGCGAGCGCGGTCCGTCCTGCCTAGGAAGGGGAGGCCGGAGCCGGCACGAGGTCGCCGCGAGGGCAGTTCTCAGGAGCACACGTCGGGTCCGCGCCAGCCGCGCAACGTCGACCACGAGGTCCTGGCGCTCCGGCGACAAGGGGTCTCCTTTGCTGCCATCGCCTCACGCCTCGGTCTGCGCCGTTCCCGCGATGCCTTCGATGCGTTCCATCGGGCGCTCCAGGCGAGTACCGAGGCAGAGCGGCCGGAGCTGATCCGCCAGGAACTCGAGCGGCTGGACGTGCTGGAAGCCCGCATCAGGTCGCGAGACGCCGCCGACCCAGAGAAGATGCAACACCGACTGGAGGCTCTCGGGAGGATGCGCGAGCGGGTCGCCCGCCCGGGCGAGCCCTAACCTGCGACGGCCCCGTCGAGCCGCTCGAGGGTCGCCGACATCGCCTCGCGCCAGACCTCGCCGTCTTTCGTGGCGACATGGGCCTCTTCGGGGGAGTGCGACAGGTCGAAGAACTCGGTCACCCTCGTGGCGTCGTCGCCGTCCGGCTCGAGCACGTAGCCCCAGCGGTAGTGCCAGGAGTCGGTCTCGACGTCGCGGCGCGAGGGCTCCCACACGATCCTGCGGCCCGGCTCGAACTGGACGACGGTGTTGTTCATCTCGTAGTCGCCCATCTCGGCGTGATGCATCTTCATGGCGAAGACGTCGCCGACCTGGGTGACGGCGTCGGTGGTGATGGCGCCCCGGAGCATGCCGGAGCCGTCGATCCCCGTGTGACGCCCGGGATCGGTGAGGACCCGGAAGATCGCGTCGGGGGAAGCGCCGATGCGCCGGGAGACGGAAACGGTCTTCTCTGTCATGGCATGTCCTCTTCGTCGGTCATTATGACGTCACGGGAGTGCCGCATTCATCGGTGCTCCGGTCTCGTCACTTGACGCCCTCGACGACCGTAGTTACGTTAGGTGACGCTCCGGTCGTCGGACCGGGGTGATGCAGCTGCAGCGAAGTCCGGTGAGATCCCGGCGCTGTCCCGCAACGGTGGTCCCCTTCGGGGGCGAGCCCGGTCGCCTGCCCTGCGTCAACGAGATGGCCCTCGGAGGAAGGGTGGTTCGTCCGGGTCGCTTGCACCGGCAAAGCAACCTCGTCCTCCGGAAAGCTCGATGGAGGCTGGTCGGTGCGCCCAAGGGACTCGGAGTCGCCCGTCGAGATGAGGACCCGCCCAATAGGTCCCCACGAGGCGCCGCCGCTGCCACGGGCCGGCCCCCACGAGGCGCCGCCGCTGCCGCCGGTCGGTCCCTACGAGGCGCCCCTGCCTCCTTACCGCGCCGAGCCGATCGCGCTTCCCGCTCGCCGTCGTGACCGCCGCCCTTTGCCGGTGGTGCTGCTCGTCTGCCTCGTGCTGCTCGTCGTGGCCATGGTGGCGGGCATAGCGATCGGCTCGGTCGGGCTCAACCCGGGCTCGGTGTGGCAGGTCATCTTGGACCACCTCGAAGGACATCCGAACAGCACCGTGACCGACGCCATCGTCTGGGAGATCCGCCTCCCCCGAGTTCTCTTGGCGGCCGTCGTCGGAGCCGCCCTGACCACGGCCGGCACCGTGGTGCAGGCACTCGTCCGCAACTCGCTCGCGGATCCGTTTCTTCTCGGCGTCTCGTCGGGAGCGAGCGTCGGTGCCACAGCGGTCCTCCTCTTCGGGGCCTTCGCCTCGCTGGGCGTCTGGGCGATCTCCGCCGGCAGCGTCTGTGGCGCGGTTGTGGCGATGGCGGCGGTCTTCTTCGTGTCGCGTACCGGCCGGCAGCTCTCGCCGACCCAGCTGATCTTGTGCGGGGTCGTGCTCTCGGCCCTCTTCGAGTCCGTGACCAGCTTCCTGATCTTCAAGGGCAACCCCCAGGCCACCCAGTCGGTCCTGTTCTGGTTGCTCGGCTCGTTCGGGAACGCCAACTGGACGCAACTGCCGATCCCCGCCGCCGTCCTGGTCGTCGCCATCGTCTACCTGGTCACCCAGGCTCGGCCTCTCAACGCGCTCGCCATGGGAGCCGAGCCGGCGGCGTCCCTCGGGGTCGACGTGCAGCGGCTCCGCCGCAACCTCTTCGTCGTGACCTCGCTCATGGTGGGCGTGGCGGTCGCGGTGAGCGGGGTCATCGGGTTCGTCGGACTGGTCGTGCCCCACATCGTCCGGCTCCTGGTGGGCTCGGACCACCGCCGGGTGCTACCGGTCGGGGTCCTCTTCGGAGCCACCTTCATGGTCGTGGGCGACCTCTTGGCTCGCACGATCGTCTCCCCCCAGGAGATGCCCATCGGCGTGATCACCGCCTTCCTCGGAGCACCGACTCTCATCGTCCTCATCCGGCGCCGCCCCTACCTCTACGGGACGACGCAGTGAGCCTGGAGCTTCGAGGCCTTTCGGTCGACATATCCCGGCGGAGGATCGTGTGGGACGTCGACATCGCCGTTCCCGACGGCAGCTTCGTCGGGCTGCTCGGGCCGAACGGGAGCGGGAAGTCCACCATCTTGAAGACCATCTACCGGGTCCATCGCCCCGCCGAGGGCCGGGTCTTGCTCGAAGGGGTCGACCTCTTGGCAATGGGGGCAAGAGAAGCAGCGCGGCGCGTGGCAGTCGTGGCCCAGGAGTCGATCGTCGAGTTCGACTTCACCGTCCTCGAGATCGTGATGATCGGCCGCACCCCGCACAAGCGGGCCTTCGACCGCGAGGACGAGCTGGACCGCTCCATCGTGGCCGACGCCATCGAGAGGGTGGGGTGCCAGGCGCTCGTCAGCCGAAGCTTCAACTCGCTCTCAGGCGGGGAGAAGCAGCGGGTGCTCATCGCCCGGGCGCTCGCCCAGGGCGCAGACCACCTCATCCTCGACGAGCCGACCAATCACCTGGACGTCCGTTACCAGATCGAGATTCTCGAGCTCGTGAGCTCGCTCGGAGTCACCGTGCTGGCCGCCCTCCACGACCTCAGCTTGGCCGCTTTGTTCTGCGACACCGTCTACCTCCTCACCGACGGTCGTGTCGTGGCTCGTGGCGCTCCAGACCGGGTCATCACCACGGAGACGGTGCGCGAGGCCTACGGCGCCGACGTCCTCGTAGTCGAGCACCCCGAGACGGGCACGCCACACCTCATCCCTCGCCGAACCGCACAACACGACTGAAAGGACGCCCGTGTTCCACCGTCGAACCAGTACCTTGACGTTCCGCCTGGCTGGCGGCGCGCTGGCGGCGCTCATCGCCTCCTCGGCCCTCGCCGCCTGCGCCAGCGCTCCCCCGGCAGCAGACCGCTCCCGTGGTGCCACGAAGGACGCCCCGGGCTACCCCGTCACCGTGAGAAGCTGCGGGACGCCGGTCACCTTCACGAGGCCCCCCACGCGGGCGGTGTCCAACGACATCAACACGACCGAGGACATGCTGGCGCTCGGTCTGGGGACTCATATGGTCGGCGACTTCGGGGTGGACGGGGACGGGCCGGTGGGAAAGCCGGTCCCCGCGCAGTACCTCGCCGCCTTCAAGAAGGTGCGCGACGTCTCGTCGAATTACTTCACCCTCGAGGAGCTGGTCGCCTTGCGGCCCGACTTTCTCTTTGCCGGGTGGAATTACGGGCTTCAGGTCGGCACGAACCTGACGCCGCAGTACCTCGCCAAGTTCGGCATCAAGACCCTGGTCCTCACCGAGTCGTGCGCCCATGTCGAGAACACCCGGTCCGTGTCGATCGACGACACCTACGACGACCTCACCAACCTCGGCAAGATCTTCGGTGTCGAGGCCCGTGCCGACAGGCTTGTCGCCAGCATGAAGGCCGAAGTGACGGCCGCAGAGAAGAAGGTGGCCGGGCTCAAGCCCGTCACCGTCTTCGACTACGACAGCGGCACGGCGGCACCATTCACCGGCCCAGGGCTGGCCATGCCCACAGCCGAGATCTCGCTCGGAGGCGGGGTGAACATCTTCGCCAAGCTGAAGCAGACCTGGACCTCGGTCTCCTGGGAGCAGGTCGTCGCCGCCGACCCGCAGTGCATCATCATCAACAACTACGGCACCCCCACAGCTGCTGCCAAGGAGAAGTTCCTCGAGACCGACCCCATCACGAAGAACCTCACGGCGGTGAGGAACCGCTGCTTCCTCCCGCTGAGCTACGACGAGGTCACCCCGAGCCCTCGCAACGCTCAGGCTGTGATGGCGATCGCCCGCTGGCTCCACCCGAAGGCCTTCGGCTTGCCTGCCGACGGGTCATGAGACCCGGCCGCGCCATGGCCGCGCCATGGCAGCTGGCATGGGACGTGGGGTGGGTCAGCGGGTCCGCCGGAGGAGGTAGGTGTCCATCACCCACCCGCGCCGTGCCTTTGCCTCGACCCGCCGAGCGACTATCTCCTCGGTCACGTCGGCGAGGTCGCCAGAGACCAGTACCTGATGGGTGCTGCCGAGGTGGGCGGCCCAGTAGATCGTCACCCCGTTCGGGTCGATGTGACGAAACGAGCAGTCGCCGTCGAGCATCACCACCACGTCGTCGCAGCCCGGAGGAAACCCCTTCGTGGCCAGCTGCCGGCCCGTCGTCACTTGCAACGGCTCTGCTACCCTCGTGAGGGAGATGCGGTGGGCTGCCGCGAGAAGCTGGATGCTGCTGATCCCGGGGATGACCTCGACATCGATCGGCTCACTCCGCCCAGGTAGGGCCGCCAGCACGCGAAGGGTGCTGTCGTAGAAGGCCGGGTCGCCCCAGGCGAGGAGCCCACCGATCTCGTTCCCGTGCAGCTCGGTTGCGATGGCTGTGCCGAGCACGGTGGCACGGGCGAGGGTCCAGTCGCTCACGGCTCGGGCATAGTCAGGCGACTCCCGATCCCGACGGGGGTCCTCCAGGTCGACGACACGGTACGAATGGCCGGCGATCACCCGCCGGCAGAGGTCGTGACGGAGGAGGGACAGCTCGTCGGCGACGGGGTCGTGTCCCGGGACGAAGAAGACGTCGACCCCGTTGAGAGCCGCCACGGCCTCCCCGGTCAGATGACCGGGCTCTCCCATGCCGACGCCGATCACCTTTATCGTCGTCATGTCGTGGCCCGAGCGGCGGCTGCGACGGTCACTTACCTGCCGCCTGTTCTCGAGCGGCCGGTCCCCAGCACACGAAGACCGGGTTCTCCGCCCGCAGGCGCAGCCCGAGCTCGCCTGTGGGCACGCCGCGGTAGACCGACAGCTCGATCAGGTTGCCGAGCCGCGACGACGCTGCGGCCGCCCGGTCGACGACGGCGTAGGTCGCGACCACGACTCCTCCCGGTCGGAGGCGTTCGAGCACGGCGTCGAGGACGTCGATCCCGCCTCCGCCGACGAAGGCCCGGTCCGGGTCGGGCAGCCCGCCCATGGCGCCGAGAGCTTCCGCCTCGACGACGGCGACGCCGACCCCGTGACGCGCGGCGTTGCACCGTATCCGGGCTGCCTGTGCCGGATCGCGTTCGACGGCGAACACGCGCAGTCCGGGCGAGAGCCGTCCACACTCGATCCCGACGGATCCGCTGCCGGCGCCGACGTCCCACATCACGCCGGTCCGAGGCAGGTCGAGCTTCCCGAGGGCGACGGCGCGCACCTCGGCCTTGGTGATCATGCCGTCGCGGTGGTCGAACTCCGACTCCGGCAGTCCCCAGGCCAGAGTGGGCTCCTCCCGCCGCGCCGTGCGGCCGGTGAGGACGACGACGGACATCGCGTCGAAGGTCCCACCAGCGATCGTGGCCAGGTCGGAGAGAGCTATCTCCTCGTCCTCCTCGCCGAGCCTGGAAGCGACCGTCGCCCTTCCCGGACCGCTCGCCTCGCCGGCGGCGATCAGTGCCGCGGCCACGGCCTCGGGCGGGTTGTCGGGCGAGGTGAGTATCGCCACCGACGGATTCGGTGACGAACGCACGGCGGCGACGGCCTCGGGAAGGGGGCGACCGTGGGCCGAGACGACGGAGGCGTCGTCCCAGGAGAGGCCGAGGCGGGCGAAGGCAAGGGAGACCGAGCTCGGCGCCGGATGGACTCTCAGGCGCTCGGCGCCGAACCGGCTCCCGAGGAGCCGGACGATGCCGAAGAGACCGGGGTCCCCCGAGGCGACGATGCAGACAGCCCTCCCGGCAGCCGACTCGTCGGCGACGCGGGCGAGGACGTCGTCGAGCGGTCCGGCGAGGGGGACGACGGTGGCTCTGGCTGACCGTAGCGCTGCGGTGGAGGCGAGCTGGCGGGGCGATGCGACGACCAGGTCTGCACCGGCCAGTGCGAAGGCCGCAGCCGGTCCGTAGACGTGGCCGCCATGGACCCCGACGACGTCTATCGGAGGACAGGTCCGGGTCGTCACCGGGCCGGGCGGAAGGCGTGGCCGAAGTCGGGCGAGTAGACGTGGCTCACCGCCGGCACCTCGGTATCGGCCAGGGCGTCGCCGACGAGGATCATCACGCTCGTTCGCATGCCGAGGCGCCCGAGGTCGTCGGCGAGCGAGCCGAGGGTGGAGCGCCGCACGATCTCCTCTGGCCACGACACCCTGTACCCGATGACCACCGGGGTTGCCGGCGTGTACGCCGAGCGGTCTGAGAGCAGCTCCGCCTGCAACGCCTCGGGGTCGCCGGCCGAGAGGTACAGGGCGATCGTGGCTCCCTGGCTCGCCAGCGCCGCCAGGGACTCGTGCTCGGGGACAGAGGCCGTGGTGCGCCCGGCAAGGCGCGTGAGGATCACCGTCTGGGTCACTCCCGGCACGGTCAGCTCCCGTCCCGCCGCCGCCGCCGTCGCCGCCACCGACGAGACGCCGGGGACGATCTCGTAGGCACGGCCACGGGCTCGGCACCAGTCGAT
>JASHRK010000422.1 GCA_030037405.1 Acidimicrobiales bacterium
GGTCCTTCCCGAGGACGAGGAGCGCTGCCGCTGCTGGATGGTGGGATCCGTCTACGGCTCGGACGGTCCGCTCGAGGAGTTCGACAAGTTCACCCTCTTCATCTTCGACCAGGACATCCCGATCGTGGAGTCCCAGCTGCCAAAGCGGCTCCCCCTCGATCTCCCGGCCGAGGCTCACTCGACGGCCGACAGGACCTCGATCGCCTACCGGCAGTGGCTCAGGGCACGCGGCATCCGCTACGGGACATCGGACAACGACGCGAGAGACGGACGCCCCGCCGTCGCTTGAGGGAGGAAGCGCTGTGGAACTGAGCGAGTACCTGCGACGGATCCCGAAGGTGAGCCTCCATTGCCACCTCGAGGGCTCCGTCCAGGCTGCGACAGTCGTCGAGCTGGCCCGCAAGCACGGAGAGGCGCTGCCCGGCGGCCGCACGGTCGAGAACCTCTACGACTACCCGGACATCCTCGAATTCCTGAAGGTGTACACGATGGTGGCCGGGCTCATGCGTGACCACGACGACTTCCACCGTGCCGCCTACGAGACGTTGCAGGAGGCACGCGAGCACGGCGTGCGTTACCGGGAGATGTTCTGGAGCCCGATGGCTCACATGGGGGCGGGAGTGCCCTACGCGACCGCCGCCGACGGGTTGGTTGCAGGCATCCGCGACGCCGAGACAGACATGGGGATCCAGTGCCGGCTCATCGCCGACATAGACCGCATGCAGGAGCCGGAGGCGGGGCTCGAGATGTTGGACCAAGTCCTCGAGCACCGCCGTCCCGAGTTGATCGGGCTCGGACTGGACTACGCCGAGGCAGGCAACCCGCCCGAGAAGCACTGGAAGGCGTTCGCACGAGCCGCGAGAGCCGGGCTTCATCGAACGGCCCACTCCTGCGAGGACGCCCCCGCCCGCAACGTCGAGACGTGCCTCGACCTCCTCGGCTGCGAGCGGATCGACCACGGCTACCACGTGCTCGAGGACGACTCTCTTGTCCGAAGATGCGCCGGCGAAGGGGTGCTGTTCACCTGTGCACCCGTCTCGACCGCCTGGGTCTACTTTGGGAACGACCTCGCCAACCATCCCATCAAGACGATGGTGAAAGAAGGCCTCAAGATAATGCTGGACTGCGACGACCCGCCGATGTTCGGGACGAACCCTTCCAACGACTACGCCGTCGCCGTCGAGCACATGGGCCTCGGTCCGGAAGAGGTCCGCGAGACCGTCATGAACGCGATCGACGGATGTTGGCTCGACGACACGAGCAAGCGCCGTATGCGGCGGGACTGGGGGCGGGAGATCGACGCTCTGACCGTGCAACTCGACGCGAGCCCCGGCTGAGGACGTTGGGGTTGCTGTGGGATCGGATGGGATCCGGCGGCGTAAGCCCGTCAAACATATCCGGGACGGACCGCGAGGCACGCTCCCCTACGGCAAGCGCGCGAACGCGGCGCAGCTGGCCCGATCTCTGGGAGGACGTGGATACCTCGGCCGACGACTTCCGCCCGGGACGTGGAGGGCAGATCCGTTGGATGACGCCAGGAGAGCGGCCTACTGGGATGCGACATCGCCGAGCAAACGGAACAGCATCTGGCGTCGGATCTGGTGGCGAGTTGCGGGACGGGAGTAGGGCCCCCGCTCCGTGCCGGGGTTGAGCGGGTCGGGAGCTGAGCAGAGAAAATCCGAAAAACTCCGAAACTCCGACAATATGATGTCGCAAGGCTCTGTCATGCTCTCAGTGA
The DNA here is from genome assembly GCA_030037405.1 of Acidimicrobiales bacterium. Taxonomy (GTDB): domain Bacteria; phylum Actinomycetota; class Acidimicrobiia; order Acidimicrobiales; family Bog-793; genus JOPF099. The sequence goes on from JASHRK010000422.1 coordinate 1,739, forward strand.
GCGATGGCAAGGTGCCGTCGGGGAGGAGAGATCCAGATGATGTTGCTTGGGCTTCGGACCCAGACATTTCCCGTCGACGACGTCGAGACGGCGAAGGCCTGGTACACGGCGGTCTTGGGTGTCGGCCCCTACTTCGACGAGCCGTTCTACGTCGGCTTCAACGTCGGCGGGTACGAGCTCGGCCTGGTTCCAAAGGGCGACGGCGACAACCAGCCGAAGACCTTTTGGGGCGTGCCGGACGTCAAGGCAGCCGTTGCCGAGCTGGTCGAGCACGGCGCCACCCTGCACGAGGAAGTGCGGGACGTAGGCGAGGGCATCCGCGTGGCCACCGTGCGAGACCCGAATGGCCACTTGTTCGGCCTGATCGAGAACCCTGTCTTCGCAGTAGTCGAAGTGGCCGGAACAGCCGAGGCAGGTCCGGGACGATGAGCCCACGAGCCAAGAAGGCAGTCGGGACAAGGGACGCCGTGCTCGTGCAGTGCGGCTCCCTACCGGCTGCAGAGCTCGACTACCCGTTCGGCGATGACACGGCCGTCTTCAAGGTGGCCGGGAAGATGTTCGCCATGGTGGCGTTGGGCGAGCCCCCCGGGTCGACGACCCTCAAATGCGAGCCGGAAGAGTCCATATCCCTCCGGCAGTCGTACGCCTCGATCACGCCCGGCTACCACATGGACAAGCGGCACTGGATCACGGTCGGTCTTGGCGCCGACCTCCCGGCCGAGCTGGTGACCGAGCTCGTTCAAGGGTCCTACGACCTCGTGGTCGCCGGTATCCCAGCCAAGAGACGCCCGACGGCGGTCTGACGGGCGGGGCGTTGGGTCTCGACGGTCCAGCCGCAGGCTCGCCCGGACGGCGAGGCGTGAGCGCACCCGTAGCCGGTCAAGGCTCGGCGGCATGAACCGTCTCGAGCGCCTTCACGCCATCACCGAGGAGATTCGCCTGCGGGCGCCGCGGGCGGTGAGCGCCGCCTGGCTGGCCGAGGAGCTGGGAGTGACGAGGCGGACGATCGAGCGTGACCTCGCCACGTTGCGAGCAGCCGGATTGCCCTTGCTGGCCGAACCGGGCAGGAGGGGCGGCCAGCGTCTCAACCCGAGCGCTGTCCTCCCGCCCCTCAACCTCACAGACCGTGAGGCTACGGCGCTACTGGTAGCCCTGACGATTGTCGACGGCATGCCCTACACGGGTGCCGGCCGGTCAGCCGCCACGAAGATCCGGCGGGGACTGCCCGCCGTTACCGAGACGGCGACACAGGATCTGTGCGAGCGCATCCGCATAATGCAGCCCTCTCCGAGGGGCGTGGATCGCCGTATCTTGGGCGTCCTCGAGGACGGCGTCGCCTCCTCACGGGTCGTCCGGATCAGTTACACGGACCGGGGCGGCGAGCGAACGAGACGGGAGGTGGAGGGTGCCGGCTTCCTCGGGGCGAACGACGGTTGGTGGTATCTCGGTGCCTATTGCCGACTGCGGCAGGACAACCGCCTTTTCCGCCTCGACCGCATCACAAGGGCATCCCTCACGAACGAACGTGTGCCGAGCCGGGACCTCGACGATGTGCTCGGGTGGCTGCCCGCACCGACCGTGCCGCCTCGGTGAGGGGCCGCCGTCGTGGCACCAAGACGAGCTCAAGCCGAGATCAAGCCGAGATCAGGACGGCAACATCCGGGTGGGCGGCTGCCAGGCCGGCATCCAAGGTGGCGATGCGGCCTCCCCTGTGGCGAGCCAGGCTGGCCAGGTACGCGTCGGTGACTTGGCGGTGGCCGACCACTCGACCCAAGGCCACGTCTCTGTAGGGCAACTCGTCAGGCCAGAATTCGTGCCGCGGCGTGGAGGTGACTCCGAGCAGGGCCTGGACGGCCTGTTCTCCCGAGCCGCCTCGTTGGACCACGAGGCGAACGAGTGCCCCTTCGGTGATCGGGCAGGTCGCGAAACGCCGCCGCGTTCCCAACCACCGGACGGCGACGTCATGGTGGACATGCTCCACGATCGCCAGCGCGACCAGCATGTTCGAGTCCAACAAGGTAACAATCACGGCTCGTCGTCGAGGGTGCGCACGTCCTCACTCGAGACGACTTGGCCGAGATGGGTGACGACGAGACCCGTCGACGCGTCGCGCTCGAAACGGATCGGCCCGCCCTCCTGGCCGAGCCCACGTCTTACGAGCTCGACTAGCGCCTGGCTAAGGCTCGTCCCTCGATCGCGAGCAAGCGACTTGGCTTGGCGGTGCAGCTCGTCCGGGAGATCCACTGTGGTACGCACCTCTGCATCATAGCATCATTTATGTAAATCGACGATGCGCTGATGCAGACAGCCGCAAGAGGTACAGGGGTGGCAGAACTTACGACCCAAGGGGGGAGCACCGAGCGGCGGTCAGTCGCGGGCCCGGAGCCGATTGCGTAGCGCCGCGACACCTGCGGCAATCTTCGTCTCACTCGGTGCCAGCTCCGACCACATCGTCCAGTAAGGCTGGGTGGCACTGGCCGGCCTGGCCGTGGGGGGATGGAACTTTATCGGCGTCGGCAGGGGAACCGCGTCCCCGATCACCACGGCCTCGCCGACGTCGAGCGCGGGCAGCATTCCCGTGATCCCCGACAGCGTCTGGGGCACGAGCCGCTCGATCATCGCCTGGTCGTGATCGGTGGTCAGGCGCATGACGATGAAGTTGTTGCACTGGCTGAGGATCGTCTGGCTCACGTCGGTCGGGCGCTGGCTCACTACGAACAGGGCGACGCCGTACTTGCGGCCTTCCTTGGCGATCGCCTCGAACGCATCCAAGGCGACTCGGTGAACCGCGCTCGGCTCCTTGTCGGCGGGTAGGTAGAGGTGTGCCTCGTCGCACACGAGGCACACGGGAGGCCGTCCCTCGGGATCCATCCAGAACTGCACGTCGTAGATCAGCCTCGCCAGCACGCCGGCGACGAGCGGCGACACCGCGCTCGGGACCTCGGACAGATCGATCACCTTGATCCCGGCGCCGACCCCGCCGCCGGCGTGGAGGCGCACGGTGGTCTTCACCAGCCAGTCGTAGCTCAGGGTCGACTCGGGCGGGGAGAACATGAATCCGTACCGCGGGTCGCGCCGGCAAGCGTCGATGCGGGAGAGCAAGCCAGTAAGGCGGCCGCGGAAGGGCGAGGGGTTCGGGAGCGACGACACGTTGTCGTGGAACAGCCTCTTTACAAGCTCGTCAAGCTCGTAGGGGATCGGTGAGTCGGCGGTGAACGTCGCCACGGCGTCCTCCTGCCCCACTCTCGCGAGGTACTCGTGCTTGAGCGTCTGTACGTGATCGGTGAAGGACAGCAGTTGGTCCGAGGCGTACGGGTCCTGCGGGTTCAGGATCAGTGCCATCAGCTCGTTGTGCTGGAGCAGCCAGTACGGAAGGTAGAGAATGTCGCCGCTGTCCTGTCCAAGGTCGGCGGGACCGGCGATGCGGAGACCGGCGGCGATCGGCCTCTCGTGGTTCTCGCCACCGCCCAGCGTCAGCGGCCAGTACTCGCCGTGAAGGTCGAACACGATCAGGTTGGGGTGGGGGAGACGCGACGCGCGCTCGAGCATCATCGCCACGGCCCAGGTCTTACCTGCGCCGGTGCTGCCGAGGAGCGACACGTGGCGCTGGAAGAGCTTGTTGCCGTCGGCCACCACTGGCGAGTCGGGGTCGGCGACGTAGCCTCCCAACACCAAGCCCTCGCGAGACACCACGTCACTGCCGACGAGGGTCAAGAAACTCTGGAGGCGCTCCCCCTCGATCGCAAAGCAGCTCTCGCCGAGCCGCGGATGGGCGGACGCTCCGCGCCTGAAGCTCGCCCGCGCCTCTCGCGCCCGCCTCTCAAGCGTCCCGAGCGGCATGATCCGCAACGCGACCGACGAGTCGCCGAGATCGGGACCCGGGGGCTCGTCAGCGTCCGGCACACCCGGCCGTTCCAACACGGTCTCGATCAGACCGACGAGGAAGTCGCGACCGAGAGACAAGGCGACGAGATCCGACACCGTGACGCGAGCCGCCTGCGCACGGTCAGTGACAGCCACCGTCACCCGGCTCGGGTCGACGCGGACGACCCTCCCGAGCCGCGGACCAAGCGTCAGGTCCAGCGGTGACTGTTCTCGCTCTGTCGTCAGGGATTCCACAGCGCGCTCTGCATGGACAAACGACACCCCTTGGCCTGCTCCGTTGTCTCGACAGAGGCCATCAGCCGTCGCCCGGCACTTCGGAAGCAGCACTCGCTTCCAACCAGAGCCTCACCTGGCAGCCGTGAGCATAGCAGCGACGTCTCGGCTCGCCTGTGGGTCAGGTGAGCTCCTCCAGGGCAGACCGCAAGGGGAGATCCACCGCGCTGATACAGCCTCTTCGTAGTGTGGCGCTGTGGCCGACTCGGACCGCTTGGACCTCTACCGCTACGTGACTGCGCCCGAAGCAGAGGACTACCTCGCGATCATGCGGCGGTTCACGGCCGCCCTCCTCGCCGAGTGGTCGGCAGACGACCTCGCCAGCCAGGACCTCGACCTCCCTCCCGAGACGATAGCCGCCCGTTGCCGGTTCCTCGCCGAGAAGGGCAATCTCATCGTGAGCCCGCGGGAGGTGCGGGTGAAGTCGATCGCCGAATACCAGAGCCAGCCGGTTCGCTACAGCGTCTCGGCGCTGGGAGCGCGGTTGCAGCGAGAGGTGGATGCGTTTCTGGCGGCAACCGGAGGAGCACGCGAGGTGCCCCGGGAGCTGCTCGGGCTCGTCGCGGACGGCTTGCAGGCAGTCGACCCTGAGCTCGACCCCGAGACGCTTGCAGGGATGATCCTTACGATCTTCACGCAGTTCGACGAGTTCTCTCGTTCGGTGACGGACTTTTACACCTACATCGGCTCGGTGCTTGTCCGAAGCGACCTAGACGGTGACGAGTGGGTCGGGTTCAAGCACCTCCTGCTCGACTACCTCGAGAGCATCGTCGAGAGCGTACGGCGCCACACCCCGTCGATCAGAGCGTCGCTGGAACGCCTCCGCCCACTGCTCGCGGCCATCCTCAGTCGGGCAGCGGAGAGCGACCCGGCGTTTGCGGCGCTGGAGTCCTCGAGCCCTGGCGGCGAGGCGGCCGAGCGTGCTCGTGGGCGGAACCCGTCTGATTGGGAGCAGCTGCAGGCCTGGTTCTGCGGGTCGGGGGCGCGCCAACTCCGCGACGCCGCCCAGCAGGCAGTCGGTACGTTGCTGTCGAGTCTGAAGCGAATCAACGCCTCCGCGACCCGCGAGGCGTCCCTGCGCCGGCACTTCCTGAAGCTCGCCGGCTGGTTCGACTCGTCCCCGCCGGACACGTGCCACGCAATCGCCACGGCGGCGTTCGGCCTCTACGGGGCGCGCCACCTCGGCATCCCGCTCGACGACGAGGTGGCAGGTGCCGTGCCGGCGACGGCGAGTTGGTGGAGCTCCCCGAGGGCTCCTGTTCCCGTGTCGTTGCGCGAACGAGGCGAGCGCATAATGCGCGGACGGGCGGCCTCTGCCAACGACCACCAGGCTCAACGGGCACGGCTGCTGGCCGCGCGCGAGGAAGAGGCTGCCCGCCGTGCGACGGCGTGCGCCGAGCTGCAGGCAGTCGGGGACCGTCTCGGAAGCGCCACTCTGTCGGCGTCGGCGATGCGGCTCGTTCTGGAGCTGCTCGCGTCGGCCGCCGCCTCGGGTGCGTCGAAGCTACCGGACCACCCCGTTGGGCTGGTTGCCGTCCCGGCCGAAGGGACGTTCGTAGTCCGATCGGCGATGGGGGATCTCTCGGTCGAAGGACTGGCCCTGCAGATCGTGTCACCCGCGACTCGTGTCGCGGGCCCGCTCGGCGAAGAGAGGACGGCATGAACGACGACTCGCGGGACGCGGCGCGCTTTTTGATCGCGAACCCGCTCGTGACGGCGGCACGCCATCCAGAAGAGCACCGCCGCATCCGCCGTCACGCCGACGAGCTCACGACGATGTTCCGCACCTATCTCGGCTACCGGCTGGCGATCGACGCCCGCCTCGCCCGTCTCTACAAGGCGGGGCTCGGCCGGGCGGGTACGCGAGAGATCTCGCTCAGGAAGTCGAGGCTACGTCTCTCGCCTCGCGACTACACCTACCTCGCCCTCGTGTGCTCCGTGCTCCTCAACGTGGGACAGCAGCTCCTGCTCTCGTCGCTCGTGGCAGACGTCGAGCAGGCGGCCGCGGAGGCGGGCATCGCAATGAGCCAGGAGAGCCGCTCCGAACGGTTCGCCTTGGTGCACGCCATCAAGCTGCTCATCGACTGGGGCGCTCTCGTCGAGGAGGACGGATCGGTGAGCGGCTATGGCGACAAGCAGTCCTCGCAGGCCCTCCTCACGATCGAACGGGACGTGGTACGGGAGATCATCGCCACCCCGCTGAGGGATGTTCCCTCGCCGGCGGGGCTCGTCCGCATCGCAG
>JASHRK010000423.1 GCA_030037405.1 Acidimicrobiales bacterium
CCCCACGTCTTCGGCTCTGCTCACGCCAGCACCGCCGAGGAGGTGCTCACGAACTGGGAGCGCTCGAAAGACCGGTCGAAAGGGCGTGCCCACCTTCTTGACGGGATCCCGGCTGCGATGCCCGCTCTCGCTCGGGGCGAAAAGGTGGAACGCAAGCTTCGCAGCGTGGGCCTCGGATACGAGGCCTCCTGGGTAGACGCGCAGGAGCTCCGCCGCCTCTTCGAGCGAGTGGTCGCGGCAGCCTGGGCGGGCGAGGCCTGGGCGGGCGGGGCCGGAGCCGGCGAGCCCGATGCGGCGGACCCGGGCGAGCCCGACCCGATGGACCTCGGCACGCGACCTGAGGTGAAACCCGAGGAACGCCTTGAAGCGCAGGCAGGCGAGCTCTTGCTTGCCCTCGCCCGGCTCCTCGCGAGGCGCAGGATCGATGCCGAGGCGGCGCTCCGCCAAGCGCTCGAGCGCCTGGCGGGAAGGGTCCAGGAGCTCGAGTCGGCTGCGGCGGGTGCCGGCCTCGATCTGGCGGACTTCGTTGCGGGAGGGGCTGTCCACTAGAGTCATCTGCCACTTTGGTAACTTCATTCACACTTTCAACAGGAGTGTCAGGGTGGCCGCCATAGTTCGTCTCCATGCTCGAGAGGTGCTCGACTCTCGCGGGAACCCTACGGTCGAGGTCCTCTGCCAGCTCGCCTCGGGAGCGAACGGCTCCGTGATCGTTCCCTCGGGAGCGTCGACGGGCTCGCTCGAGGCGGTCGAGCTGAGGGACGGCGGGGATCGCTACGGCGGGAGGGGTGTGAGGCGCGCCGTGGCGAACGTCTGCGGTGAGATAGCCGGAGCGCTCGCCGGCATGGAGGCGCACGACCAGCGGGCTGTCGACCACGCGCTGATCGACCTCGACGGTTCTGCAGGAAGGAGCCGGCTCGGGGCGAACGCCATCCTCGGCGTGTCGCTCGCGGTCGCGAGAGCGGCCGCCGAGGAGGCTGGGATGCCCCTCTACCGCTACCTGGGAGGGGTGGATGCCCATGTCCTTCCGGTGCCGATGATGAACGTGCTCAACGGGGGAGTCCACGCCGACAACAACGTGGACTTCCAGGAATTCATGATCGTCCCGATCGGGGCGGCAAGCTTCGGCGAAGCTCTCAGATGGGGAGCCGAGACCTACCATGCCTTGAGGCAGATCCTCGCCGAGCGTGGGCTGTCGACGGCCGTGGGAGACGAAGGGGGTTTCGCCCCCAACCTCGCCAGCAACGAGGAGCCTCTCCGGCTCCTCGTTGAAGCCATCGAGGCAACGGGACGGACTCCCGGAGACGACGTTGCCGTCACCCTCGACCCCGCTGCGAGCGAGCTGTACGAGGCCGGGCTCTATCGCCTTCCCGGCGAAGGAAGGACCTTGACCCGAGACGATCTCGTCTCCTACTGGGTCGACATCGTCGAGCGCTACCCGGTCGTCTCGCTCGAGGACGGCATGGCTGAGGAGGATTGGGAAGGCTGGGCGGCGCTCACGAGGGCGCTCGGGCGGCACCTGCAGCTCGTCGGCGACGACAATTTCGTGACGAACGTCGACCGGCTCGAGCAAGGCATCGCGAGAGGCGTCGCAAACGCCATCCTTGTCAAGCTCAACCAGATCGGGACTCTGACCGAGACCCTCGCAACCGTCTCGCTCGCCCATCGCAACGGCTACCGCACAGTCGTCTCGCACCGCTCCGGCGAGACGGAGGACACCACCATCGCCGATTTCGCGGTGGCGACTGGCAGCGGGCAGATCAAGACGGGAGCGCCGGCGAGGTCGGACCGTGTCGCCAAGTACAACCGGCTGCTCCGGATCGAAGAGGGGCTCGGAGGGTCGGCCAGCTATCTCGGAGCCGAGGCCTTCGCCTCCGGGGAGGAGCGTGCCCGGCTTGCAAGGTTCCCTGCGCCGCCGCCGGAAGGGGCCACGGCATGATGCTGAGACGCGCTCGCGTTCTCTTCGCCGCGGCGGTGGTCGCAAGTGTCTTCGTCGTCCTCACGGAGGTTCCCTTTTCCGAGCTCTTGCACGCTCGTGGCGCCGTCGCGGCGGCGAGCGCCGAGCTCGACAGGCTTCGTCACGAGAACGGGGCCTTGTCGGCCGAGGTCGGTGACTTGAAGAACGGCTCGACGATCGAGCAGATCGCCCACGAGGAGTATGGGCTCGTGAGCCCGGGCGAGGGCTCCGTCGTCGTCATGCCGGCGTCGGAGGGCTCGCAGGGGCGCCGAGGCGGCTCGGGGAAGACAGGGAAGACAGGGGAGCCGGGCGAGGCGGCGACACCCCTCGGAGCGACGACCATCCCGAAGTCCGACCTGGTTCCGAGCGACTCGCCGCTCTCTCCTGCGAACGAGGGCTCCCGGACGCCTAGGCATCATGAGAGCTTCTGGAAGCGGCTGCTCGACAGGTTGGAGTTCTGGAAGGCCGTCAACTGATTTCGACGACTGCCCTGCGCCCTGGCCTGAGCCCTGCCCGGCGCCCTTCCTGAGCGTTGCCTGAGCTGGCACCGACCGCCTAGGCGACGCCTGGGCCGGAGACGAACGGCGCCGCCGCGGTTACTCTCGGACCTGTGAGCATCCTCGGAAATCGGGTTCTCCGGCGCGAGGACCCGAAGTTCCTCACGGTGGGCGGCACCTATGTCGCAGACGTCGCGCTGCCCGGCGCGCTCCACTTGAGCTTCGTCAGGGCGACCGAAGCGCATGCCCGCATCCGGGCGCTCGACCTCGACGAGGCGAGGTCGAGCGCGGGAGTCGTCACGGTTCTCACGTCCTCGGACATAGACATCGCCCCGATGGCTCCGTTCGGCTTCCTCAACCAGGACATGAAGCGTCCTCTGCTGGCCGACGGCGTCGTGCGCTACGTGGGCGAGCCTGTCGCCGCCATCGTGGCGGAGACGAGCTCCGCCGCCGCCGATGCTGCGGAGCTGGTGGCGATCGAGTACGAGCAGCTTCCATTGCTAGTCGACCCCGAGAAGGCTCTCACCTCGGAGACCCAGCTCTTCGAGGAAGCAAAGACGAACGTCTCCTTCGAGCTGCAGTCGCCAGCCGAGCCAGCCGAGCCAGCCGAGCCCGACCTGTTCGAGGGCTGCGAGGTCGTCGTTCGCCAGCGCATCGTCAACCAGCGGGTCGCTCCCTGCCCGCTCGAGGTTCGTTCGGCGGCGGCGGAGGTTGTGGAGGGAAGGCTGCGTTTCTTCGGGTCGACGCAGGGCGCTCATGGGGTGAAGGACTCCCTCGTGGGGATTCTCGGCCTCGACGAGGCCGACGTCCAGGTCATCTCTCCCGACGTCGGGGGCGGTTTCGGGGCCAAGGGCGCCATCTATCCTGAGGAGGTCCTCGTAGCCTGGTGCGCCCGGCGCCTCGGCCGGCCGGTCCGCTGGACCGAGACGAGGTCTGAGTCGATGCTCGGGCTCGGCCACGGCCGTGCCCAGATCCAGGAGGTGACGATCGGGGGTGGCCGCGACGGCAGGTTGACCGCCTACCGCCTGCACGTCGTGCAGGACTCGGGCGGCTACGCCGACATCGGGGCGATCCTGCCGTTCATGACCCAGCAGATGGCCGCCGGCGTCTACGCCATCGGAAAGGTCGAGTTCCGGAGCCGGTCGGTGGTGACGAACACGATGCCGGTCACCGCCTACCGCGGCGCCGGCCGCCCCGAGGCCGCCGCCGCCATGGAGCGGGCGATCGACTGCTTCGCAGCTGAGCTGGGGATGGACCCGGCAGAGGTTCGGCGCCGCAACTTCATACCGCCCGAGGCCTTCCCGTACACGACCCCCGTTGGGACGGAGTACGACTCGGGCGACTATTCGAGAGCCTTCGAGCTCGCCCTCGAGGTCGCCGGGTACGAAGAGCTACGCCGGGAGCAGGCAAGACGGCGGGCGATGGCCGCTGACGGTGGGGACGTCCCCCAGCTCGGCATCGGGATCTCGAGCTATGTGGAGATCACCGCTCCGGTCTCAGGCGGCGAGTTCGGCGCCGTGGAGGTGAAGCCGGACGGGAGGGTGAGAGTACGGACGGGGACCTCGCCGCACGGGCAGGGCCACGTGACGGCGTTCTCCATGATCGTGTCGGAGGCGATGGGGGTCCCGCTCGAGGACATCGAGGTCATCCACGGCGACACCGACGTCGTGCCTCGAGGTGGGGGGACCGGGGGCTCGAGGTCTCTCCAGCTGGGCGGCTCGGCTGTCAACGACGCCGCCGAAGCGGTCGTGGAACGAGCCCGGCGGCTCGCGGCC
>JASHRK010000424.1 GCA_030037405.1 Acidimicrobiales bacterium
GAGCTGTCGCCGGTTACTGCCTTGCCTTATCGTTAGTTCCTTGGCTCGCAAGCGATTCGATCCCGCTCAGCTCGGCAGGGTTAGCCACGACCACGACGGAGAAGTCTCCCGTCAGCGTCTCGGGGGTCTCGGGCGTCGTCTCGGTCGCTGCAGGAGAGGACCACTCGTTAGCCCTCACCTCTTCTGGTGCGGTCTACGTCTGGGGCCTCAACTCCTCCTACCAGCTCGGGACGGGCAACACGACCGGAAGCGAGACGCATCGAGCGGTTCGCCAGCTGCTCGAGGACGATGCACCGGTTCACACGACCGACGTCGTGGTCATGGAGGGTCTTGGCTGGCGCTCGTGATGACGATCACCACCAACGGCTTCGCCGGTTGCTGGCGCGGTGCGAGTACCTGCCAGTCGAAGGATTGGCGAGCTACGACGCCGCAGCGGGCTTGTATCGCGCGTGCCGGCAGGCGGGCGAGACGGTCCGGGCGGACCCGGCAGGCTCGCTAATACGGTATAGTTTCTATACCATGTGGTCGTGGAGTTCGAGTTCGACCCGAAGAAGAGTGCGGCGAACCGGGCAAAGCACGGGATTGACTTTGTGCAGGCGCAAGCGCTGTGGGACGACCCGGGTCGTGTCGAGGTGCCAGCCCGTACGGTCGGCGAGTCGCGGTGGCTAGCGGTCGGGCGCATCGGGAAGCTGCATTGGTCGGCCGTCGTCACGTACCGGGACCAGTGTGTCCGGGTCATCTCGGTACGACGTTCACGGCCAGAGGAGGTGAGGCTTTATGAAGGAGATGACGACTGAGGAGTTCGACGAGCGCTTCGATGCCGGCGAGGACGTGAGCCACGCCCTCGACATTGCCGCTGTCCGACGCCCGGGACTGCAGCAACGGCGTGTGAACGTCGACTTCCCCACGTGGATGATCGATGCCCTCGACCGGGAGGCCAAGCGCATTGGAGTCACCCGGCAGTCGGTCATCAAGGTGTGGATTGCCGAGCGACTCGAGCAGCAACCGCAGAGCGCGGCATGACAACCGGCCCGTCTGCGTCCGTCTTCGTCCACCGGGATCATCGTGCTGTGCCAGCCCTGACCGGGATATGCCGACTAAGCATCTACGTCGAGATATCCCAACACCGATTGTGGCGACTCCGGCTGCCGGTCAACAAAGATTGAGCGTCACGGAGCAGTCAGGGCCTATTCTCCCTCTTCGCCGTCCCCTATGACCCGAACGTCGAAAGGTCCGTGAAAGAGTAAAACAAAGAGGCAGTCCTCATCGCCAGCGGGTTGATGCCTCATCGGTTGCCGAGCCGGGAAGTGAGCGTAGGCGCCAGGTCCGACGGTTTGTCCGTTGGCCTCGAGCTTCCCCTCTAATACAACAATGGTGTGTGCCGCGCTGTGCTCGTGGACACGACATTGCACTCCGGCTGGATAACGTACTAGGTAGTGCTCTTCACCCGTCTCCGGTTCTGTATGGATGAGCCGGAGACCGATCGGGCGGTCGTAGACCTCGGCTGCAGAAGCACCGGGCGGCTCTACAGGTAGCCGCGCCAGCTTGTCGACGATTACGGCGTTGCCGTACTCAGTCGTTTCCATAAGTTGTCCTTTCCCGCTCCTAACCTTGTAAGTCCATCGATACAGGTACGGTGCGGGCGGCGAGGGTGCTACGAGAAGTAGTCGTAGTACTCAAGCCCGAGGTGGGTGATCGGCTTCTCGCCCCCCAGGAAGCGGAGCGTGTTCTTGAGTTTGGTGAGCTGGATGAAGAGGTCGTGCTCGGGGTAGACGCCTGCTGCGCACTGCGGCGACTTGAAGAAGAAGGACAGCCACTCCTGGATCCCGCGCATCCCTGCCCGCTGGGCGAGGTCGGTGAAGAGCAACAGGTCGAGGACGAGGGGCGCTGCGAGGATCGAGTCGCGGCAGAGGAAGTTGACCTTCAGCTGCATCGGATAGCCCAGCCATCCGAAGATGTCGATGTTGTCCCACCCCTCCTTGTTGTCGCCCCGCGGCGGGTAGTAGTTGATAGAGACCTGGTGCTCGATGTCGCCGTAGAGCTCGGGGTAGAGCTCCGGCTGCATGATGCCCTCGAGCACGCCGAGCTTGGACTGCTCCTTGGCCCGGAAGTTGTCGGGGTCCTGGAGGACCTCGCCGTCCCGGTTCCCGAGGATGTTGGTCGAGTACCACCCCGAGAGCCCGAGCAGGCGGGCCTTGATCATCGGGGCCAGGACCGTCTTCACCATGGTCTGGCCGGTCTTGAGGTCCTTACCTGCTATGGCGACCGAGTGCTCGGTGGCGTAGCACGTGAGCGCAGGCGTGTCGATGGAGAGGTTCGGCGAGCAGTTGACGAAGGGGATGCCGAGCCCGAGGGCGGCGTAGGCGTAGAGCATGCTCGGGGCGATGGCCCGATCGCTCCGGTCCAGGGCTGCCTCGAAGGCGTCAAGGCTGTGGTATGCCTCGTGATCGGGGAGCAGCGCCTCGGTCGAGCCGCACCAGACCATGACGCCCCGCACCGAGCCCTTGGCCTCGAGGAAGGTCATGATGTCGGTCCGGATCGCCTCGACGCGCTGGCGATGAGTCTCTTCGGCGCGGGTGTTGGGTCCCTGCACCTGGGAGACGTAGGACGGGTCGAACACGGCAGGGAGGGGTCGGATCGTCCGCAGGAAGGCGCCGACCCGCTCGATGGACGGCTGGTCCAGCACCTGGGCCCGGCTGGCGGCGACGAAGGCGTCGTCGGGGAACGGGTCCCAGGCGCAGAAGTCGAGCTGGTGAAGGGAGGCGAGGGGGACGAGGTCGACGACGCGGGTGACCCGCTTCGCGTCCCGGCGGCCGAGGCGCACCGTCCCGATCTGCGAGAGCGAGCCGATCGGGTGAGCCGAGCCGGTCCTGATCGATTCGACGCCCGCGATGAGGGTGGTAGCGACGGCGCCCAGCCCGACGCAGAAGACGGCGAGCCGCCCTTCGGCCGGCGCGATCTCGGGCGGGCTCGGGAGGGAGCTAGGGGGCACCTGCTCGGCTGACGACATCGGCTACACCGTTCTCTTGGAAGTGGGACCCCGAACGCTCGAGGCGGGAGAGCCCTCCTTCAGGCGCTCTCGGCAGGAGGTCGATGATACCGGGGCGCCTCCGCACGACGGGTCCTCTCGCCCCGGGTCCATTGGAGGGTGACGGCCGCCCTGGGGGGCCACGGTCTAGCAGGCTCGGAAGCCGCTCAGCCCCTGTGCGGCACGACGAGCCCGGACTCGTAGGCGGCGATGACGGCTTGGGTGCGGTCGCGTATCCCGAGCTTGCTCAACACACGACCGACGTGAGTCTTCACTGTCTCCTCCGTGATCACGAGGCGGTCGGCGATCTCTGCGTTCGAGAGACCTTCGGCGACGAGCCGCAGGACCTCGGTCTCACGCGGGGTCAATGAGTGGAGGGTGGCAGGGCTTGCCGGGGGTGCCTGTCGCTGGGCGGCGAACTCGCTGATGAGCCGTCGGGTGATTCCGGGAGCGAGAAGCGCCTCGCCGGCCGCGATCACCCGCACGGCATCGAAGAGCCGCTCCGCTGTGCTGTCCTTGAGCAAGAAACCACTCGCGCCGGCACGCAGGGCGTCGTAGACGTACTCATCGAGGTCGAAGGTCGTCAAGATGAGGACCCGTGGGCCGTCCGTGCCCGTTCCCACGAGCAGGCGCGTCGCTTCTATGCCGTCCATCCCGGGCATGCGAACGTCCATCAGCACCACGTCAGGGCGCAACTCCTTGCAGCTTCGCACCGCCTCGGCTCCGTCTGATGCCGTGGCGATCACCGTGAAGTCAGGCTGAGTGTTGAGAAGCTCGGCGAACCCGTCTCGCACGACTTGGTGGTCGTCCGCGACGACGAGGCGCACAGTTCGGGCTTCTGTCATGCCGTCTCCTCGAGCTTGGCCGGAAGAACAGCCTCCACCAGGTAGCCACCGCCTGGGGCAGGACCGGTGCGAACGGTTCCCCCAACGGCGGAGGCACGCTCGTGCATGCCCGTCAAACCGTGCCCGTAGGGGGGAGCCGTGGGGTTCGGGCCCGGCCCGTTGTCGCGCACCCGTAGTCGCAGCTCGGTATCTGCGTAGGCAAACTCGACGTCGACCGCGGCACCCGGGGCATGTCGCCGCGCGTTGCTGAGCGCCTCTTGGACGAGTCGGTAGGCGACCAGCTCGACATTCGGGTCGAGCGAGGCGGGCGGGCCTCGGAGGATGAGCCGCGTGGCGCACCCCGATACCGTTCGTGCCTCGTCGATCAGGTTGGTGACCTCGTCGAGGCCAGGCTGTGGGTGGCGCTCGGCGACGTCGGTCGCTGCGTCCTGACGCAGCACGCCTAGCAGCCGGCGCATCTCGACAAGCGCCTCTCGGGCCGTGTCGCCTATCGCAGAGAGCCGCTCGGCACCAGCCGCCGGGAGTCCGGGAATGCTGAGCCGTGCCGCTTCTGCCTGGACGGC